>JBFMDZ010000079.1 GCA_040753555.1 bacterium | reverse complement strand
CCGAGGTAAAAGTTAAGAAGAGATTTTGATAATGCACCCCAGGTAGATGGTCCCTGTAGATTAAAAAGAGGGAGAAGGTGTGGTATGTTTTTTTAAAAAAATGGATTGAAAAACTACGGAATGTCTGTTATGAAGCAAGAGAGAAGATAGACAATAAGATAATAAAATTTCTTCCCTTGTGGAGATGGCTACTAAACCTAAAATAAAGCCTAGAGATGATGGTTTTTAAAGAATTGAAAAGGTGGCTTTAGAGGTAGTTATTGCTGGCGTCATCTTAAGATGAAGTAGGACAAAAGAATAACAAATGGATGAGGTGAGTAGATGCGAATACAATTATTTTTGCACCATATTATGCGAAGAGCCTAATTTTTATATAAAAATTTAGGGATGGGGAAATTCTGCTCAAGCTGAAGGTGGTTTGCTAGAAAGCCAAATCT
The DNA here is from genome assembly GCA_040753555.1 of bacterium. Classification (NCBI taxonomy): domain Bacteria; species bacterium. Next base: position 9,095 of record JBFMDZ010000079.1, on the reverse strand, counting down.
ATAGATATAATTTAGATTTCCCTTAAGGATTACCTCATTATTCAATAGAGACCTTAATATATCCCTCTTTCCTCCCTTTGGAAGGAGAAAATTTATCAAGGCAATTGGGTCTTTAAAAACAACAGATACATTGGGTTTTTTGACCAAAACCTCATTTGGCTTAAGCTCTTTTGCAATAAGATTGCCATTATTAAATATTGCCAAAACCCTTATTTCATTATCCTTGCTTCTAAACTGAATAATTCCAGTAAAGCCTTTTATATATTCCCTATATTCTTTATCAATGATAAAGGAAAGGCTCATAAGATTAAGGAGGATTTTCAAAAACTCCTCAGCAAACTCTGCCTCAATCTTCTCTGCCTCAAGGGCTTTGATGAGACCCCTCTTTACAAACCACCTTTTTATTCTGTAATACCAGCTAAATAACCAATCCATACTCTTGTCTTTTTATTATTTCATCCTGCATATATGGGTTTAGGTCTTGAAAGTATGCTGTATAGCCTGAAACCCTTACAAGAAGAGGAGGAAATTTCTCTGGGTGTTCCTTTGCCTCTTCAAGGGTCTTCTTATCTATGATATTGCATTGAACCTGCATTCCACCCTTTTTCATATATCCTTCAATTGTTGCTGTAAAATTATCCAACATATTCTCTCCTGGGGTAAATTTTAGGTTCAGGGCATGGCCATTGGCAATTTTATCGTGAGAAAGACCTGCCACAAAGTGTAAAACATCAAGCAATTCTAGTGCAGAACCAGATACAGGCGTTATTCCAGAAGGCAATACCTCCTTATTTTTTCTTCCAGATGGCAAGGCAGATGTTAAAACCCCCAAGCCTGCATGGATTGTCATTGTCCAATATCCTACAACATACCTACCTCCCCTATAATTTTCCCTTTTTTGATACTCATTATGGAGAAGGCATATAATTTCTTGTGTCATATCAAATGCCTCTCTGCTTTGTGTTCCAAATTTATTCCCAGAATTGAGAATTTTTTGCCTTAAAACCTCATATCCATCCCAATTTTTATTTATTGCATCTATCAAAGTCTCAAAGCTTATATTTCTCTTATCAAATACAAATTCCTTTATTGCACATAAAGAATCAACAACCTCAGAAAGCCCAATAATGGCAACACCAGATGAATTGTATTTTGCGGAAGCTTCTAGAACATCCATTCCTTTTTCAATGCAGCCATCGGTTAATGTTGAAAGAAAAGGCAAGGGATTTACCTTAAGGTGCGTCTTTCCAAGAGAATTATTTATCAGAACGCTTTGCTCAATAAGAAATATTGTTTGCTCTTTAAATACATTAAGGAATTCATCAAAGGATTTTATCTCTTTTGGCTCTTTGGTTTTAGGTCCAAATTGCTCATCCTCAGTTAACCTATGTTTCCCAGAGAATAGAGCCATCTCAAGGCAAGCTGTAAGATTTAGAAGAATTGCACCTGTATGGCCAAAGGTTTTTCCAGGTGCAATTGGCTCAACGCAGCCAACAATTGCATAATCCCTTGCATCCTCTAATGAATACCCTTGCTTAACAAGGGCCTCAATAACAGGAATATCATTATGAAAGCAGGGTGTTGCCCTTGTGTTTATGTTAACCCTACAGAGCCTTTTTAGGTATTCTCTAGGATTTTTATCTGGATTGTATCTTGCATTTAGATTTGGATCCCTTACCTTTAGCAATTCAATTGTTTTGAGGATAAGATAGGTCATTTCATTTACGCCGTCATTTCCATCTTCTGTAATCCCTCCAATGGTGATTGCCTGATTTGAGCCACTTCCACCAAATAGCTCCTCCCCTGTCTCTGCATTCATTGGAACATGGTCAGCAAGCTTTAAAAAGAAGCATCCAAGAAGCTCAATTGCCTCTTTTTCCTTGCCTTGTTTATAAAAAGGAGAAAGCATCTTATCAAGCCTTCCCAAGCTTAATGCAATGTTTGTATGCTCTTGATGTAGGGCAATATGGCATATCCAGATTGCCTGCAATGCCTCCTGTAAGGTCTCTGATTTTTCTCTTGGAACCTTCTTGCATATTCGGCTTATATTCAAAAGCTCTTCTTTCCTTTGGGAATCAGCGGTATTTTTAGCCAGATTTTCTGCCTCTTGGCTTAGATTTTGTGCGTAGGCACTTACCCCATCAATTGCCAATCTTGCTGCTGTATAAAAATCGCCTGTTTTTCCCTCCATTTCCTTAAGTATTCCAGAAAGCCCTTCTTTTACCACCCTCTCATAATCTGGGATGGTATGGGAAATAGCATGTGCCTTTGATGCAAGGAAGAATACAATGCGCTCCATTATCTGTAAGCTTTTTGGATTATTGTAATCTTTTCTACAAACCTCCTGAATTGTTCCATCCATCCAATAGGGAAATACATCTTGATTTAAAACATTAATCTTTTCTTTTGTAATACCAAATGGGTTTTTCTTTCTTATACTTATTGTCTCAAGCTCAGGCCATATAGCTTGACCCATAAACTGGGGATATATAGGAACACCTTTTATCTTTGTTGTCGTTGTCCCAGCCAACAGACTTAAATCATCAATTAGTGCCTTTTTATTCTCCAGGATATATTTAAGCCTTTCGGAAGCCATCTTTTCAGATATTCCATCCTCTGGCTTTATGCCTTTCTTTTTCATAAAATCTGTAAGCAATTTTGCAATCTCAACACATATTTCAGGCTTTGTGTTAAAATGAATCTCCCTTAGCCTTTCAAGGCGAGGAAGGCTGTTAAGATTAATATCTTTAATTACATCCATATTGACTCTTTTATCCCAAGTTTTTTAATTGTAACCTTATCATCAATCACAATATATGAATTGGATGCACCGTCTCCTTCGTTGAGCCAAGAACCTGCGTTTGCGATGATGAGGCTATTTTTTATCTTTCCCTCTGGAATATGTGTATGGCCAAAAACAAAGCAATCACAGGTTTCTTCGCTCAATTTTATGTAATTCTCTATCCTCTCTATCATCTTGTTATCAATCTTTGTTCCCCTAATGGGCTTTGGCTTTATAAGATTTATTATAAGAAAGAAACGGATTAATGGAGAGAAGAAATATTGCCATTTTTTAAATGAATCAAGCATCTCATCAATTACAGTAAACATAGCAAGCTGTTCTCCACCCCCCTTCCAAGCCTCTTTTATCTTCTCTTTCATATGGGGTGCTTGTTCTAATGAATACTGGATAAGCTCATGGATGGGAGAGTTTTCAAGCTCAAAATCATTAAGGGAGTCGCATTTTTTCAAGGCTTCGTCTATGTTGCAGATTAAGGTTCCCTCTGTGCTTAGATAATGGCCATGGTGAAAGAAATACCTTTTTTCCTTTACCTTTGCTATGTGGTTTGGATACTTAACAATTAGCTTATCCTTCATAGAATCTGGAAAAATTCCCGAAATAAATGTTTCCTTTCCTTTGAACTCTCTAATATAATTAGGGCTTTCCGGAATTCCTCCATTTCTTATCTTCTGAATAATATCCCTATGCTCTGCTTCTAATACCCAAAGGTGGTGGTCATGGTTTCCTGGAAGATAAAGTATCTCTTTTATATCAACCCCTAATATAGCTTCAAAAAAAGGCTTTGCATCTTCTGTTGCCTTAGAAAATCCCCCCATAGATAAATCAAGGATGTCTCCAAGCAAAATAAATTGGTCAATTTCGCCTTGTGCTTTTAGCTCCTCAATAAAAGAGGAAACAATTGCCTCATCTCTTAAACTACAACCTTCTTCTCCAAGATGAAGATCGGAAACTACAACAACCTTTTCCATTTCTTTACTCCTTTACCTCCCTCCTTATTTTTATAATCATATAGATTATAGAGATTGTGAAATAGACCATAACACCAATCCATGCAGAGCCAAAGTGAAATGGATTCTCCCATACCTTTGCCATTGACGCTCTTGTTTGTCCATTAAGGTTGTGGTATTGGTCGTATGTTCCAACCAAGAAAAAGGATGGGTAGCATATAATGACTATCAGGGCTGATATTAGTAAAACACCAATATATGTTGGTCTTAAAAACCTCTCCTTTCCCGTTACAACCCAATGGTAGGCAAGGACAAATCCAAGATAGCCTCCTAAAACGATAAAGAGAACAAATAGCGTTGGAAGGAGAGGGTTAAATAATCCTGTATGGATAAGATTTTCAAACCTCTTGCTCCAATAAATCTGCTCCCAACCAGGCCATCCTGCCAAAAGGTATAAACCTGCTGGCACAATGACTATTGCTGCAAAGAAGAGAGAATAGAATAAATATTGGTAGTAAATAGCAGGTTTTTTATTCCCTTCCTTCTCTGCCTCTCTTTTAATTTTCTTCCTTGCAAGGTCAACAAAAAATTGACTCACTGCAAATGCCGCTGGAATGTCTAATTGAACCATATTAACACCTCCATAATTCAATTATTTTGCCAAAATTTATAGCATTTTGTTTTATTTCCCTGCTCAACCTCGCCAATACAAAGGTTACAGGATAAACATCTTGCAGAATCTTGTGTATTCTCCTCCCATTTTTTTGGAAGGTCTGGTTCACAGATAAGAGCCCTTGCCATTGAAACAAAATCTGAATGTTTATTTTCCAAAATAGTCTCTGCTGTCTTCTTCTTTCTAATTCCACCAACAAGGATTAAAGGAATCTTAAGGGATGGCTTTAGCCTTTTTGCATATTCCAAAAAATAGGCTTCTTTGAAACCTGTCCAGAGCTTTTGAATATTAAGGAATGTTGTAAGATATATCTTTTCAAGCATACCCCGATTACGACACATAATATCTACTGGTATCTCTCCCATACTCATATTGAATGTTGTCTCAAGGATTCCTCCACTAATCTCCAAACCATCAAGTTCTAACTCCTCTAATCTTTTGGCATATAAAAAGCTACATCTTTCTGTAATCCCAAATCCAACAAAATCATCTACATTTAACTTGCAAAGAATGGGGAAATTTTTGCCAACAGCTTCTCTTATAGCCATATAAACCTTCTCCAGAAAGAGAAATCTGTCCTTTCCCCACTTATCAGAACGACGATTTGTAAGGGGTGAGAGAAAGTTTGCTATAAGGTATCCATGTGCAGCATGTATTTGAACAGCATCAAATCCAGCCTTCTTTGCCCTTGAAGCCGCTTTCCCAAAATCCTCTATTGTTTGTTCAATCTCTTTTTCTGTCATAGATAAGCTAATAGAAAAATAGAAGAAATTGGGAAATCTTGAGGCAGCCATTGGTTTTCTTTTAAATAACCTTGAGTTTATTTGGCGACCACCATGGACAATCTCCATAGCAATCTTTGCTCCATTTTTATGCACTACATCAATAATCCTTTGCCATTCTGGAATTATATCATCATTATGACATCCATTCTGGAATAGGAAAGATTTCCCATTCTTATTTACATAGGCATATCCTGTAATGATAAGCCCGCTCCCACCACTTGCAAGGCTTTCATAAAAATTTAGGGTATCATCTGTCGGCAATCCATCAGAATTTGCCATATTCTCCAGGGTTGCTGATTTTACTATCCTGTTTTTTAAAATAAGGCTTCCAATATTGCCTTTTTCAAATAAAAGAGACATCTTTTGATTTCTTCCTTATCCATATATAAAGAATAAATAATGAACCCCAAAAGATAATTGTGAGAATAAGCCAGAATATAAAGAATGGGTTTTCAAAAAAAGAGAATGTGTTCCCACTTTGCCAGTCAACCCAATTTGCAGATACATTAAATGTCTGATTTCTACTAAAAAATACAATAATAAGAATGAGAATTCCAAGGCTTATATAAGAAGCCTTAAGGAGACTTCTCTTTCCTCTTGTAATCAAGTATCTTCCAGAAAAAAGGCCAAGCAATGTTGGGATAAGTGTCATTGATACAATGGATATACCAGATATTAAGGCAAGCCAGGGGTTGTTTTTGATATTATCTATCTCTTTGAAGAAATAGTTTGTCTCCCAGGCTGGCCAGCCCAAATAGAAATAGATAACAATGGGTGTAATAAAGAGAAAGGCAAAAAGGATGGATATGGTTTTTAAGAAACTATATCCCCTTTTTGTATGTAGGATATCCCTTCCTGCATCAGCTATCAACTGGCCTGAAATAAGACCTACAGGAATATCTATCAATAGCATTATACTAGCTCCAAATTACACTTGTTAACCACTTCTTTTACACAATAAGGTTATTTCCGATATTGAATGCCTCTGTAAATCTTTCTAAACCATGGCTGCCACCGTTGACAAGTTTTCGTGCCAATCTCAAATCATTATCTATCAAAGCCTCTTTAATGGCTCTTTCTTTATCTTTCAGGAAAATGGCTAATAGTTTTGATGCAATATCAGGATCATTCGCCAAATCTGGATTATCAATAAGATTATTCCCAAGACCAATTGCCTTACCATACTTTTGGTAGTTGGAGCGGCCTGTCAACTGAATGAAACCACGACCCTTGAACCTTTCTCCATCGCCTTGCCCCTGATTTCCCAAGTCTTTACGATTGTCATATAAGTCAAATGGATGTCCGCCAGGTGAGGTGTTAAACTTCGATTTGCCTTCATTTATAGGCTCAAAACTTTCCGTTTCAGCCCGAATTGTCGCTAATGCCATAATTACCATAGGTTTATCGACCAATTCTTTTTCCATCAAGGCATTGAGAACAAAGGGAAGGTTAGTTTTGATATTATCAACTGGCGTATATGGAAACATCTTTGAGACAATATTAACAGTTACACCCGAAATTACAGAGGGAAGACTAATATCTGTGACTAATCCCAAAGCACCTTGTGTGCGTGCTCCAGCAATGCCATCGGCTAACAGCCCCTCACTTTTCTGAAAAGCTATTACCGCTGCCTTTGTGCCAGGGCCAAAATCTCCATCAATGAGCCCAGGATTGAAACCGAGAGCTTTTAATCTTTCCTGAAGTTTGACCACTTCTGGGCCTGATGACCCTTCCTTCAGCACTAACATAGCTTCTCCTCCTTAAGACTAAAAATATCCCTTTATAAGCTTATTTGGTAAATATTCCTTTTTTGTTGAACTTATCTACCAAGAAATCAATAAATCCTGGAACTAGCTTTTCCAATATAAGGTTCTCAACATAAGTCTCAAGCGGCTCAAAAAGAAAAGGAAGATCTGGATTTACCCTTTTATAGATATAGGTAACACCATCTGTTACAAGCTTCTTCTTATCCTCTCCCTTTGCTTCCTTCTTTACATCCTCTACAAGCTCAATTAGCTCGCTTGTTATATGAAGGATATTTTGAAAAAGGAGAATAAGTGCCTTTTTCTTATCCTTTTTTGCCTCTTCTACAATAGGCTTAAACTCATCAATAAGCCCATTAACCCTCTCTTCAATCAACCCAAACTCTAATGCCATTTTGCACCTCCTAATTTAGAAGACCTCAAAGCTTGTTCCAATAAAACCACTAAAATTTCCCTTATAGTTTATCCCAACCCCAAGCAAGAGGTCTGTTTTTTTATTAAAATCTATGGATAAACCTGTTCCAAAAACATCCGTTGCTCCAACCACACTTAAAATTATACGCTTTGTTCTGTAAAATTGCAACAAAAATCCAATTGCTGGTGTTATCTCTAAATCATCTTTTTTCTTTCCAATACTTAAGACATTTACCTCTTTTATTTTAAATTTAAACCCAAGTGAGGGGTCTTTTCTATTTACAATTGCTGGCATTTCAATAACTAGCCCATACATTTTATATCCCAATGTCATAGTCCCGTATAGTTTATCCTCTGTATATATCCTGCCCTTGTTGTCTATAATAATCGTATAATTTTTAAGCTCAAATGTTGGTGTGGCATTTTCAAGTTTTTTAAGATTGTTAAGATGTTTAAGCATGTCGTCTAAATCTTTCTTTGGTATAGTAATCATTTCTTGGCTAAAAATGGATGTAGATAAAATAAGGAATAATATCAAAATCCTATTCATTCTTTTGACTTATATTTTTCAAGATAATAATCAACGCTTTCCTTTGTTTTTTCCTTGAGAACAACATCATCCTTAAGCTTTATAACATTTACCTTTGGTGCAACACTTATTACAACATCCACATCCTTATCCTTAACACCAACAGGAAGCTTTACAATAGTCCCATCACCAAGCTTAACCTTACTTTTATCCCTTAATGGATTGATGGATGTCTTAAGCTCCTTTTGTTCCCATTGGACATAACCCCTTTCATCAGCAATCCCTACTGGGATTGAATTTCCATCTTTATCAACCCTATACCTGGGTATAGAATTTGCTATTTCTATAACACTCTCCTCATCTGGCTCAAAAAAGATATTAAGGATTCTATTTAATGTTCCAGAAGGGTCTAGATTATTGGCAATCCATCTTAAAATCCTATAGAGGTCTTTAAGAAGCCCTTTATCCATTAGGTGTCTCCTTATTCTTTTCAGCCTTATCTTCTAATCTTTCTAAAACCTTACCTATTGTGCTTCTTAAGATTTTATCACCCGCGAATCCAGAGGAAACTGCAAGGATGGCATAAACATATCCCTCTGAATCCGGAGGGACATTAATGGTTATAATGTTTCCTAGTGTGTTTTGAATGGGATTTATAGAGAAGATAAGTTCAGATTTCTCAAGGACAAAGATAAAAACAGCCGCAAATGCACCAAGGATTGGCTTTATAAAAAGATGGTAAATAAAAAACATCCCAGTATATCCTTTCACAAACAAAAAAGGTTCGTTTGTCATGAGATTACCAAGATATGCTCCCATTAATCCAAGTAAAGCTATTTGAGAAAAATAACCATTCACTAGGCCCCTTAATCCTGAAGTATAGCATAACCACCCGAAGAAAAGCATAAGCCCAAGAAGAATAATACCACTCCATATGCCTACTAATTTATTTAAAAAAAGTAGCCAAAATGTGTGGTCTGTTTGATTGTTTATAATCCCTAGTGCTTCTCTGACAATATACCTGGATTTTTCAGATTTTATATCCTCTATTGCACCTAGTGCCCTGTCCGATAAAAGAGGTATAATAACTTGACATTACAATAAAATCTTGCTATAATAATATTATGGCAAGAAAATCTGTAAGAATTGAATTAAATCAGGAAGAAAGGAAAGAGATAGAA
>JBFMDZ010000078.1 GCA_040753555.1 bacterium | reverse complement strand
GAGAATGCTAGGGTTTTGTAAAATACCTTCCAAAAATTAGCAAATCCAACCTACGATTGACTTTTGGGCTAAAGGCTTGATATAATGGGTTTGTGAAAAGTAAAGATGAGCCATTAATCCCTTTTAAGACAATAGATTACATCTTTGGCATTCTTGTTTTATTTGTTTCTTTTGGGGTTTATCTGCATACCCTAACCCCAACAGTGGGATTCCATGATTCTGGTGAGCTTATCAGCGTTGCCTACACCTTAGGCATTGCCCATCCTCCTGGTTATCCCCTCTATACCTTGCTGGGTAAGGTTTTTATAACCTTAATTCCCATTGGAAACATTGCCTTCAGGATGAATATGCAATCTGCTCTCTTTGCCTCGCTTTGTGTAATGATGACATATTTTATAACCTTAAGGCTTACATCTCTGATTATTCCTTCTATTGTTGCAAGCTTAACCCTTGCCTTCTCCTTAACCTTCTGGGAACAGGCTGTGATTGCTGAAAAATATACCCTAAATGCCCTCTTTGCCACCTTAATCATTTTCATCTTACTTAAATGGGAAGAAAATTTAAAATTTACAATTTACAATTTAAAATTTCTTTATTTGTTTTCCTTTATCTTAGGCCTATCCTTTACCCATCACTTCCAAACAATCTACCTTGTGCCGGCAAGTGTTTTCTTTATCCTTGCTACATTGATAAAAAATAGAGGAAAAGGCAAAAAGAAATTACAATCAGATTCTGTCTTCTGTCTTCTGTCTTCTGTCTTCTTTTTCCTCTTACCTCTTACTTTATGGGCTTATCTTCCCTTAAGGGCGAGTCAGGAGCCTGTACTTAATTGGGGTGATCCGGATACAACAGAAAAATTTATAAACCACATTACAGCCAGGCATTATAAATCCTATTTTACAAGCTCTCCCAAGGTAATATTATCCCATCTAATAAACCAGCTTAATTTTCTTCCCCACCAGTTTAATATTCTTCTTATTATCGCTCTCTTTGGGCTTTTCGTTCTTTTTAAGAAAAGACTTCTTTTTACATTCTTCTTTTTTATTATCTTCTCCAATATCCTTTATTCGGTAAGCTACGATATTCCAAATATTGAAGATTACTATATTCCATCATTTATTATCCTCTCCATTTTTATTGGGATTGGTCTTTTTCTTATAAGAAGGTTTTCTATTTTGCTCTATCTCTCCTTATTTCTTATCTTCCTTCCGATAAGCAAAAATTATAATTATAATAACAGAACCTTTTACTACCTTGCCTATGATTTAGGGAATAATGTCCTAATGACATTTAAATCAAATCCAATTATCCTTGAATGCGGTGATAATACAGGCTTCCCCCTCCTTTATCTCAATAATGTATTGAGAAAAAGAGCCGATTTAATCCATATTTCACTTCCATTTCTTAAGTATCCCTGGTATAACTCCTTTCTCCAGAAAGTTTATAAAGATGAATTTTCCTTCTCTGTTTCTGCCATTGGTTATACAATCAATCTAAGCGATTATCTCTATAGCCTTATCTTGCGTAACATCAATTCTCACTCCATCTATATTGAGGAGCCTGAGTATATCAATTCATGGAGGCTTATCCCAAACGGCTTGTTTTTTAAAGCCGCCTCAGGAAATGAAGGTATTCCTGATATTTCATACAAAATTAGAGGGTTGGGAAGATATAAAGACTGGCGAAGTCAAATCACCTTCAAAAACTATGCTATAGCTTATACTCTTATAGGAAAAGAAAAGGAAGCAGAGAGGATTAGATCTGTCATTAAAGAGACTAGAAATGAATGAGAAAAGTATTTTTTGGAATGCAAAAAGAAAATTCTTGACAAGAATTGAGTGGGTTGTTATTCTTTTTTACGATGTTTAAAGGTAAAATTTTACATTAAAATTTTTTTCTTGCAAAATTGTTTTGTAAATTATGTTATGCTTAAATTAAGATGAGAATTTTGAAAAATTATAAAATGATAAGGGGGGGGGGGTAGACCTAACCACCCTCAAAGGTTTTTATATAAAATCAAAGCAGGGCAAGTGAGCCTGCTATTTTAAGGAGGTTTAAAAATGAGAAAGTCAATCTTTGGGATTTTGATGGCTTTGGGATTTTGGGTTTGCAAAATAGCCTGGGCAGAGACCTATGTAAGCGGTAATGTCTCGGGAAATTGGACAACGGCTGGAAGTCCGTATATCGTTACTGCCGATGCAACTGTGCAAAATGGAACAAGCCTTACAATTGATCCAAATGTTGAGGTAAGGTTTGCAACAAATACATCTTTAATATGCTATGGCACATTAAATGCAATAGGTACACCCCTTGGCACAATTACATTTACCTCTGACCAGGCAATCCATACACCTGGGCATTGGAAATGGATTAAGCTATCTGGAAGCGGAGCAAATGGAAGTCAAATTAAATATTGCGATATAGGCTACGCAAAGCAGGCAGCTTGTTTGGAAAATGCTTCTAAAATTGCGATTACAAATAATTTTATTCATGATAATAAAGGGGATGATGGATGGGTTTCACAACTACAACAAACAGGTTGTGGAATCTATCTTTCAAATTCAAATAATAGCATCATTGGAACAAATACAATTAAAAATAATCAAGGAGGTCAGGGAGGAGCAGGTGGCTGGGCTGGTTCAGGTGGCTCTGGAGGCATTGGCTGTGGGATTTATTTTTCAAATTCAAGCAATAATACAATCTCAGGAAATACCATATCAAACAGCATAGGAGGCCAAGGAGGAACAGGTGGCAACGGGGGTGGTTCAGGTGGCTCTGGTGGCATTGGCATAGGAATCTGTCTTTCAAATTCAACAAATAATACAATCTTGGGAAATACAATTTCAAATAACCCAGGAGGTCAAGGAGGAAGTGGTTTTCAAGGTTCATCAGGTGGTGCTTCTGGCCAGGGTTATGGAATATATATTGAGCCAAATTCTTATAATAATACAATTACAATTACAAATACATACAACACTGAGCCAATTCATTATTACTATAACCAATCAGGCATAACCATTGAAAGTTAAACATTAACATCAGCTGGTGCAGGTGCAACAAACCTAGGAAGGATTGTCTTAATCAATTGCTCTAATTTTACCATAAGAAATAACACAATTTCTGGTGGAATTGGCCAGAATGGAATAACCGGCAGCTGTGAGAATTCAGGTGGCGCTGGTGGTATTGGAGTTGGAATATATCTTGGAACATCAACAAATGGTACAATTACACAAAATACAATATCAAACAGCACAGGAGGTCAAGGAGGAACAGGTGGTTACCATGGTTCAGGTGGCTTGGGTGGTATTGGCTGTGGGATTTATCTTTCAAATTCAAGCAATAATATAATCTCAGGAAATACAATATCAGGAAATATTGGAGGTCAGGGAGGAGCAGGTGGCTATTGGCGTTCAGGTGGCCCTGGTGGAATTGGAGCTGGAATCTATCTTTATCAATCAACAAACAATACATTAGCACAAAATACAATATTAAATAACACGGGAGGGAGGGGAGGAACAGGTGGCACCCAGGGATCAGGTGGCTCTGGAGGCATTGGATGTGGGATTTATCTTTCAAATTTAAGCACTAATACAATCTCTGGAAATAGCATATCAAATAATCAAGGAGGTCAAGGAGGACCAGCTGGTGGCTGGCTTGGTTCAGGTGGCTCTGGAGGCATTGGCTGTGGTATATACTCTATTTTAAATTCTTTTCCAACAATCCATTACAACAACCTCTTAGGCAACAAAAATGGCGATTTAACTAAAGGCTATGGTGTCTATCATGATGGGACATCAGGAACAATTTCTGCTATTTGCAATTGGTGGGGAGCAAGTTCTGGACCATATCATGGCACTTCAAATCCCATTGGAATGGGGGATATGGTAAGTGATTGGGTTGAATATAGACCTTATCTTCTAGGAACCTTTACCGGACCAAACATTTCAGTTATTCCAAATTCAGGTTTAATTGGGACAATGATAACTGTTGAAGGCTTTGGCTTTGCCACACAAACCCATATTTCCATTTCCTTCGGCACCCAGCCTACCATCACCACCACCCAATCAAGCAACATTGGCACCTTCTCAACAACCTTTGTCGTAAGCACCCAACCCCCTGGGACAAAGCTTATTACTGCCACAGATAGCTATGGAAACTATGCCACCACAACATTTTATCTTCTTCCTCCCACCTTCTTAAGGGTTATCCCCCAATCTAAAATCATTGCAAAGAATGATGAATTCAATGTGGATGTAAGAATAGATGATGTAAGAGAGCTTGCTGCTGCCCAGGTTTATCTTTTATTTGACCCAGGTGTATTAGAGGTTAGAAATATTACCCCTGGCTCTTTCCCTCCCTCGGCAATGAATAGCTATAACACAAATACATCAGGTTGTATCTATTACTTTGCGGGATTATTCACTGGCTCTGCCTCTGGTTCTGGTATTTTATTCTCAGCTCGCTTTAAAGGAAAAGAAGCTGGAACATCTACCTTAAAATTTGGGAACAATACAATCCTGGCAAATGTAATGAGCCAATCTATTCCCTTTAATAAGGATGAAGGCTTATTCTATATTGCCGAATCAATCAGGGTTTATCCAGAAAATAAAAGCATTAAAGCAGGAGAGACACAACCTTATTCTTGTTTTGCCCAATGTGGAGCATCAAATGTAGATGTTACCGGCTCAACAACATTTACCTCAAATGGAGGAGGAAGCTTTACCACTAATTCCTTTGAGGCACATTATATTGGAACATACACCATCCAAGGTGAATTCTTAAGTTTAATTGGAACAACAAGCGTAATTATAACCCCTGGAACACCAACCAGCTTTATTTATGTCTCAGGCAATAATCAAACCCAAAATTGCCAAGAAACCTTAGCAGACCCATTTGTTTGTAAGGTAGAAGATTTTTATCATAACCCTTGTCTTGATGTCTCAATAGATTGGCTAATTACAGAAAATCCAAATGGTGCATCAGGATTTAGCCTATCAGCTACACAAACCCTAACAAACCTAAATGGAACATCGGCAACCTACCTTACCTTAGGAACAGAACCACCAGGAACCTATACTATTGAGGCAAGAAATCCTAGCCTTTCTGGTTCACCCATTATTTTTAAAGCTCATTCTTTAAGGAGATTTGGAAGCATCTCAGGGTTATGCCTGATTGACAAAGGAACAGAGGCACAAAGACAAGCAGGAATATTAGTAAGATTGGTTGAAACCGGAGAAACCAAAACAACAAATATTGATTCTTACTTTATCTTCCAAAATATCCCGGTAGGAACCTATACCCTAGCCTTTACCTACCCTGGGGCAACCCCAGCGACTAAGACCGATGTTTTAATAACCAAGACCCAATTCAACGATACCACAGACATTGGAACAATTACCTTAATTGCCGGAGACCCAAATGGTGATGGACAGATAAATATCCTAGATTGGCCATCTTTGGCTGATTCCCTTGACTCAAGCATTGGCTCTTTAAATTATAATCCAAATTGTGATTTTAATCAGGATGGTGTAATTGACATCTGGGACTTTATGATCTTTAGGGATAACTTTGGAGAAACACAGACCACCAGGGGAAGGGGAATAAGGGCAATTAAAGCAAAATCATCGGGAAATATAGCCTTAAGGTTTGAACCAATCTTAATTGAGAATGCAAAGCCAGGGGATGTTATTACCCTAAATATTCTTATCTCTGAGGCAAAGAATAGCCTTTGTGGAGAGATTCACCTAACCTATGACCAAAACCTCCTTTGTCCAACAGAAGATAAGCTACAACCAGGGAATTGGCCAACCCAAGCTACATCTACCCTAAAGAATAGCGTAAAAGATGGAAAAATAGACTATGCCTTTGGTCTAAGGAAGCCAGAAACAAGTGAGGGAGGAATCTTGGCAGGAATATCATTCATTGTTAAAGCAGAAGGAAAATCAAACCTCTCCTTTGATTTTGATGAGACCTCAAACAGAAACACAATGTTCATTGAACGAACAAGCACAGGAGACCAATTGCCAGATGTAGAAGAAGAACCCATAGAGATAGATGCACCCATTATTCCAAATACTATACTCCTTCCATCATTCCCAAATCCAACAAATAATTCAGCCTGGATTCCATTTAAGCTTGCAGAGGACAACTATGTTTCCCTTTCAATCTACAACATCTTAGGACAAAAGGTAAAAACAATTGATGTAGGCTTTAGAAAGAAAGGACAATACACAAAGGCAAAAGAGGGCTCTGCAATATTCTTTGATGGAAAGAATAACAATAAAGAACCCTTATCCTCTGGTCTTTACTTCTACAAGCTTTCTGCCGGAGAATTCTCTGATTGTAAGGCTATGGTGATTGGAAAATAGCTTACCTTAAATAATCTTGGCAAGGCATACTTTAGGGATAATCAATTAAACAAGGCAATCTGGGCATCGCTGGATTTGCCATCCATAATCTCTCCCATTACATTATAGGCTTCCTCTTGACTTAGATTTTCCTGCAAAATTACCTTTGAGATTGCTTCCTTAATCATTTTTTATTATAATGTTAAATGTTTAAAATGTCAAAGATAAAAAGATATTTTATTACAGGGCTTATTGCTGTTATCCCTATTGCCTCAACCATTGCTATCCTTGCTCTTTCTCTAAAGATTGTCAACAGCCTTTTAAGTATGCCCATATCCAGGGTTTTTGGAATAAAATATAGATTTTTATCTGGACCTCTTGACTTTTTCTCTGGTGTTTTCATTACAATTTTTGTTATCCTTATTACTGGATACATTACTACAAAAATAGGGAAAAGGGGGATATTTGGATGGATAAAAAATTTAGTAGGAAGGGTTCCTGTTATAAGCAACATCTATGCCTCAGTAAAACAGCTTGTTGAGATCTTTATTCTAAATAAGGCAATTGAAGGGTTCACGAGGGTTGTGTTGGTTGAATATCCAAGAGAAGGAACTTATGCTATTGGTTTTGTAACAGCCAAGTCTTCAAAGGATTTGGATAAGGAAACGGGAAAGAGGCTTATAAATGTTTATTTTCCAAACTCATTTGATTTAGCCTCTGGCTTTTTTGTTTTGGTTTGCGAAGATGAAGTTATTCAGCTAGATATTCCCGTTGATGAGGGGTTTAAGATGGTTGTATCTGGAGGGCTTATTATTCCAGAAAAATGGCAAGAATAAAGGGATATTTCATTACAGGGATTATTGCTATTATTCCAATTGTAGCAACGATTGGCATTCTTATTTTTTCTTTAAAGATTACCAGAAGCCTTTTAAGTATGCCCATATCTGGAGCTTTGGGAATAAAATATGGATTTTTGTCTGGTTTTCTTGACCTTTTTGCCGGGATTTTTATTACTATTCTTGTTATCCTTATGGCTGGATATATTACCACAAAGATAGGAAAGGTGGGCATATTTACATGGGTTGAGGGCTTAATGAGGAATCTCCCTGTTGTAAATAGCTTCTATACCTCAATAAAACAGCTTGTTGATATTTTTATCTTAAATAAGGCAATTGAGGGGTTCACAAGGGTTGCTCTTGTTGAGTATCCAAGAAAAGGATTATATGCCATTGGTTTTGTAACAGCCAAATCAGGAAAGGCATTAGATGAGCTTACTGGAAAAAAACTTATTAGTATTTATGTTCCAAAGCCATTAAGTGTTGCCTCGGGATTCTTAATCCTTGTCTCTGAGGATGATATTATTCATTTAGATATCCCTCTTGATGAAGGCTTTAAAATGGTTGTATCAGCTGGGCTTATTCTTCCAAAATGACAAAAAAAGAATTGGGTTTGCAAGTAGCAGAAAAACTGGGCTTTAAAAAGGATGACGCAATCCTTATAGTGAATAAGATTTTTTCAGCAATAGCAGAGATTCTTAAAGAAAAGAAAAGGATTGAAATCAGGGGATTTGGAAGCTTTGTTGTTGTCCAAAGAAAGCCAAAAAAAGGTAGAATAATAAAAACACAAGAGGTAGTGGATATACCTTCCCAAAAGACTGTAGTATTTATTAGGGGAAAAGGGATAAAAAACCTATAAACTTGGTTCTACAAGAAAAAGAATATCCCCTGCCTTTACAAGATGGCCATCGGTGGCAAGAATATTTACAATTTTTCCCTTAATTTCTGCCTTTATTTCATTAAATACCTTCATTGCCTCAATTAAACAAATTGTCTTTCCTGGTTCTATCATTCCTCCTGTTTCAACATAAGGAGAGTCTCCTGGTTTTTGCGACCTATAAAACCTTCCAGAGAGGGGAGCAATTATCTCTTTATAAACACAAGGCTCTTTTTTTTCCTCAGGGATTTCCTTCTCTTTTTTTACAATCTTTATATAATCATCCTTTTCCTTTATAAATATTTCTGAAATGCCAAGTTCGTCTAAAAGCCTTCCAAGATTCTCTATTTTTTCTTCTAATTTCATTTTTTAAGGAATTGGAATGGAAATAAGGAAAGAAGGATGTCTTTTAATGGAGAAAGAAGGGAGAAAAGGATGGAGTTTTGAACAAGCTTCTCTGTTGCCGAAATAGGGAATTTTTCAATAATTATAACTAGTAAGCTTATAAGGACAAGACCCCTAATTGCCCCAAAAATAGCACCAAAAATTCTATCAAATATGCTTAGGTGTAAAATCTTTAAGACTTTTTCTAATAATATACCAATCAGGGAAATAAAGAGGCTTGTCATAAGAAAAACAGCAACAAAACTTATTATATTTGCTAATGACTCATTGTTTATGTATTTCAAGAAAAAGGGAGAGAATTTTTGATACCCCCTACTTGCTACAATTATTCCACAGAATATGGAAAGCAAAGAGAATATTTCCCTTGTTATTCCCCTTAATAACCCTATCAATATACTTATCAAAAAAATGGCAACAATAACAATATCTAATGCGTTCATAAGATGAATTTTACCTTAAACAGGCTTTATTGTCAAATGTTTTTATTTTTTAAGAAGGCTGTATTTATGAAAAGAGGATACCTAAATATTAAAAGAGCCATAATACTCAAGATGAGTATTTCCTGCCAGAGATAGGCAAATTCAATATCCTTTATAATTGCAACAAAAAATTATTTTGCAGTAAAATAATAAAACTGCTAATAGGCAGAATAATACCTTGTTCCGTATTTTGCCATTTTGATATAGTAATATCAGTGTGATAAATTATCTTGACAGGATTCATTCCTTTAGTATATAATGTTTCCTATAGGAAACAAAAATTGGTTATTTAAGTTTCCTGTTAAGGAGAAATATGGAGGAGATAAAGCAACATCTAATTGATTTTCAAAAAAGAAGATTCCAGACCTTTAGCAGGGAATTAGGGATAAAATTTACCAAAGAGTTCGTTATTACAATAATCGGAGCAAGAAGGGTTGGAAAGACCTATCTTCTTTTTGATATGATAAATAGGATTGAAGATAGAAATAATGTTCTGTATGTGGATTTTGAGGCCCCAGAGCTCTTAGATTTTGATGGGAGCAATTTAAGAAAGCTCGTTAACCTTCATCTCCAACTCTTTGGTAGATTAGAATATATCTTTTTTGATGAGATTCAAAATCTTAAAAATTGGCAGATAGGTGTCCGAGAGATTTATGAGGAGAAAAGATATGGCTCATCCCGGATTATAGTGGATAGGGTATGGATAGGGTTTAAAGACACCCATAGAGGAACATCCTTGAATAATCTTTAGCTTCATATACTCCTTATCCCTATAACCATATGCCCTTCTGATAATATTTTTTGCCTTAAGATTAGTTCCCTCTATGTAGCCAAGAGGAACTCTTTTTTCACAATAAGCAATAATCCCATCTATATGCCTGTCTATCATTTTGGCAAATTTCTTGTAAGGCTCAAGTCTACCCCTGCAAGCTTTTCTTTCCAATTATGCCAGAATTTAAGGGCATTGCCTTTGTATCTCCATAACATAGATTTCCAAAGATTTCTTTCAAAAGATGGGCTTTGGAGAGCCTGCGATTAACCATAACCCAACTTCACGGAAGCCTTGTGTCTACCCCTGATTTTTCAAGGGAGAAATTTTCATTATATACTACATAGCTTCCTATCCCTTGTAAATTCAAAGGAAGAAATGTTAAATGCCTCCTTTAACA
>JBFMDZ010000077.1 GCA_040753555.1 bacterium | reverse complement strand
ACATTGGGATTTCATTTGTCATTGGGATTTGGACATTGGGATTTTTATTCTTTGGCTTCATTATTTTCCTTAACATTATCTAAACATATACATTCCTTATTTCCCTATAGGGTGAATAGTTACATTTATTTTTAAATTGCCTAGATACTTCGTATTCCGCAATTCTCATTCTTCCTTTTCTACCAAAACCTTAAGGGATGCTTTTATATCGGTTCCTAGCTTAATTTCTACGCTATGTTCCCCCAAGCTTTTAATCCCTTGCTCTGGAAGAAGAATATCTTTTTTATCAATATCTATATTAAATTCTTTAAGGCTATCTTTTATCTCTTGCGATGTTACCTGGCCAAACATTCTATCCTCTTCACCTGTTTTCTTTTTCATCGTAATGGTCAAAGCCTCAATCTTTTCTTTTAATTCAATTTTTAATTTATTCTCCCTTTCTTCCCTCTTTTTTCTTTCCTCTTTTATTTTGTTCACTAGCTTAAGGTTCTCTTCTGTTGCCAATATTGCTTTTTTCTTTGGAAGGAGGAAATTTCTAACAAAGCCATCTTGTAGGTCAACAACATCGCCCATCTTTCCTTTTGGAATATCATCAAGAAGAATTACCTTCATTTTGATGTATAGGAAAGAAGGCCAAGTTGCCTTGCTTGCTTAATTGCCCTTGTCATCATTCTTTGGTGTTTAGCACAGGTTTTTGTAATCCTTCTTGATAGAATTTTTCCCCTCTCTGAAAGCTCCTTTCTAATAATTTCATAATCAAGCCAGGATATTTCTTTTATTTTTTCCTGACAAAAGAGGCAGGTTTTTCTCTTTACCTTTATCCACGGCGTCTTTTTCTTTATCTTTTTCTTCATAATTTATATTATAAGATTAACCTCCTTTTAATGTCAAAGGAATTTGTTTTAAAATATCCAAAGCTACCCTTAAAGACCTAATATCTCCTTCTGGCTCTACTATTGGTTTTGTTCCATTTGTGATACAATCTACAAAGTGCAAAAGCTCAAGTTTCAGGGGATTATCCTTATGAACAAAAATTCTTTCAACAAATGATTCCTGTTTATACCTTAATACCTCAGGGGATGTAAAGTATTCTGATGATGCCCTTCTGTGGATATGAAGGTCTTGTTCTGCATAATCAAGGAATATATATGCATCACCTTGAGTGACTGATAATGTCCTCATTTTCTCCTCAGTTATCCTTGATGCTGTTAAAGATGCAATACAGCCATTTTTAAATACAATCTGAAGGTTAGCAATATCTTCATAATCCGAATAAACCTTACTTGCAACAAGGCTTGTTTTTTCTATGTCAGATGGAACAAGGGAAAGGACGATGTCTATATCGTGAATTAAAAGGTCTAAAATAACGCCTGTGTCATTTATTCTTGGATTCTTTGGTCCTAGCCTTTTTGTCTCAATAAATATAGGGTTTTTTATAATATTTTTAAGCTCACAAACAGCTGCATTAAACCTTTCAACATGACCTGTTTGAAGAAGGACATTATTTCTTTCTGCAATCTCAAAAAGGGATTCTGCCTCTTTAATATTTGTTGTCATTGGTTTTTCAAGGAGAACTGGTTTTTTCTTGTTTAAAAAATCCAATGCTACAGGGTAATGAAGGCTTGTTGGAACAGCTATAGAGACAGCATCAATCTTATCATACATATCTCTATAATCTGTGTATGGTTTTGTATAATATTGAGATGCAATCTTTTTTGCCCTTTCCTCTACTATATCAGCAACGGCTGTCAGCTCGCAATTTGGAATTTCTGAATATGCCTTTGCATGAAATTCTCCCATATGACCTACTCCAACAACACCGATTTTTAATTTTTTCATTATTCTTTATTATAGATTAAATTAGTAAAAATTGTCTAGGAGCATCTAAATATACCCAAACAAAATTGGTTTTCAAGTATAATGTCTAGCTCTTTTTCATTAGTTTAAATACTCCAATAAAACTAAAAACTCAAAACGCAAAGCTCAAAACAACAACTCAAAATCGTTGATAGTCTATAGTTGATAGTCTATAGACCATAGACGATAGACCATAGACGATAGACGAAGTAATAAATCCTTACATCAGTTTTGCATTTTGCATTTTGTGTTTTGCATTTTAAATTTATAACCTTAAGAATTTAGAATTTCTTTTTTTCTTTCATAACACATAGAATTCTTGAAATTCAATTGATGTTCAGTATATAACACTTATATTCAATGAATCCCCAATCTCTGTAAGCCTGCCTTAATAATTGCATCAAGGAGAAATGGGTATGAGATGCCTGAAATGCTTGCCATCTTTGCTAAATGTCCATCATAGCACCATCCAGGATTAGGATTTACCTCAAGAAGCTTTGGGTTTCCTTTATCATCAAACCTCCAATCAAACCTGCAATAATCCCTGCATTCAAGCCTTTCAAATAGCTTAAGGGATGAATCAATAATAAGGTCCTTTGTTTCATCAGAAATCTCTGCCCTAATGGATTTTGTTTTATAATATGGGGAATTGGGAAGCCATTTTGCCTCATAGCCACATATCCTTGGAAGGTCTGGTGGAAGCTCTGAATAATCCTCTTCTATAATGGGAAGGATATTGTAGTCATCTGGAGGGTTTCCTATTATTCCAACGCTTATATCCTTTCCTGTAAGGAATTTCTCAACAAGAATGGGCTTTTCATAGCCAAATTTTTCCCTTATCCAAAGGATTGCCTGTGTAAGCTCATCAATGTTATTGACAACGCTTCTTTGTGTTATCCCAAAGCTTGAATCACCAAAATTTGGTTTTACAATCACAGGAAAGTTTATTGTAAGCTCAAATATAGAATCCCCTGGTTTTATGAAGAAAGCATCTGGAACAGGGACCCCCATTTCAAAGGCAACACCTCGAACCAGGGATTTGTCATAGCAGAATGCAAGGCATTGTGGGCCTGAGCCTGTATAGGAAAGACCAAGAACCTCTAAAAGGGATGGGATGTGAAGCTCCTTTCTTGCATCGTTGTTATAACCCTCATCGCACAGATTAAGGACAAGGTCTGTTTTTCCAATAATCTTTAATAGGTCAGAAACAATGGTATTATGGGAGTTAAGGTAGGTGAATTGATATTGGGAAAGCTCCCTTAATGCACTTTTAAGCTGGTCAATGGTATAGAAATCATCATCATCAAATTGATAATCTGGCTTTAGTATATCGGGTTTTGTTGGGTCTCCAAGGAGTACAGCTATATTCAACCCTATCTTTTTGCTTCTTTTTATCTGTGTCCACTCTTTCCTGACATCGGCTGTTATAAGCATTCTTTTCTCCATCATCCCCAAATCCTGATTTCTTTCTGATATTGCTGATATTCCATTGCCATTAAATGATATATTGGAAAAATTTGCATTTTTAAGAAGGTTTGAGATATCATCCTTTGTATATAGCCTCTCTGCATAGAATTGGTCTGCAATTACGCCCTTTTCTACATCTGTTATAACCTCTCTTGAGATAAGCCTTTGTCCATCTAATGATAATGACCTTTCCCTGCAGACAAAATGGTTTTTGTCCATCCACTCCCAAGACCTTGGATTAAAATTTGTCTTTAGATATTCACCATCAGCCAATTCTATAAGAAGCCTTCCCCAGGGCTTAAGAATCCTAAATACCTCATAAAGAACCTTTATATCATCCTTGATTGATTCGAAATATCCAAAGCTATTACCCAAGATTATAACGATATCAAATGTATCGGGTGGATATGGAAGCTTTCTTGCATCACCCTCTTTAAACTTGATATTAAGCCCCTCCTTCTTTGATAATGTTTTTGCTTTATAGATAAGGTAGTGAGATCTATCAAGACCCTCTACATTTAAGAACCCCCTCCTTGCAAGCTCTATTGTATGCCTGCCCTGTCCACAGCATAAATCAAGGATTTCCTCATCCTTCTTTGGTTTTAGTGCCTCAATGATTAAAGAAACCTCGTCTTTGGTTAGCCTCTGGTCATCTACAACATCTCCATCTGTCTTAAGATAAAGTGGATTAAAGATTTTCTTCCACCAATCAGAGGAGACATATTCTTCCAAATTTGCGACAGGACCAAATACCTTTGGTCTTTGTTGCAAAGGTTTGTCTTCTGATTTTGTTGCCTGTTGCGGAGGTTTGTCTAACTTCTTTCCATTTTGCTTTTCTTCCATTTTTATTCTCCTTATCGGGGTGACTGGATTTGAACCAGTGTCCTCAGCGTCCCGAACGCTGCGCGCTAAACCAGGCTGCGCTACGCCCCGGAAAATGCATTTCTTATGGTTGCCATATATATTTTAAGCTTGCAAATCCCATTTTTGGTTTTATGGCTCCTATAATACCCAAAAATTCCTCCATTATTCTTTCCATAGGCTCCCTTTCGTCTATTATCTTTGGCTCGCCCTTAATTCCAGAAAGCCTTGCTGCTTCTTTTATTGCTTTTTGAAATGTCCCTATTTCATCAATAAGCCCAAGATTTTTTGCATCTTCTCCTATAAATACCCTTCCATCTGCTATTTCCTTAAGCCTTTTCTCTGGAATCTTCCTTTCCTTTGATACAGCATTAAAGAATTGTAGAAATGTTTTATCAATAAGACTTTGGATTATTTCTTTTTCCTCATCTGTCATTTCCCTTGCAATTGAGCCTATATCTTTATGCTTTCCGCTCTTTAAACACATAAATTTAATGCCTATTTTTTCCATAAGGTTTTCAATGTTTGGAGCAAAAAATATAACGCCAATGCTTCCTATTATACTTCCCTCATCTGCTATAATCTTATCACCCGCACAAGCAATATAGTATGCACCAGAGCAAGCAACATCACCGATGCTGATTATAACCTTTTTTCCTTTTTTCTTAAGGGCTAAAAGCTCCTTATATATCTCTTGAGAAGCAGCAACACTTCCCCCTGGGCTATCTATTCTAACAACAAGGGCTTTGATTCTTTTATCTTTGGCTATGCTTGAAAGCCTCTTTGTTATATAATCAGCCCCTTTAAACCCTTCAAAAAATCCACTAGGCTGGCTTGTAGTTTCAATAGAACCATAGATATTAATGATGGCTATTCCCCTTTCTTCAAAAGGCCGAATTTTCTTCCCTCCCTGCTTGTTAATTAGGCTTGCTCCAATAATTATTGAAATAAGACAGAGAAGCAATAAAATCCCAACAAAAATCCCCTCCTTTTTCATCCTTATTTTCCTAAAGGATACCTCGCATCTTGACTATGGACTAATTTCTTCACTCTTGCTTTCTTAAAGGGTGCCTCACATCCTTTCCAGATATCATATATGTTACATTCTCTGCAATGTTTGTTGCATGGTCTCCAATTCTTTCAAGGTATCTTGCAACAGAGATAAGTGCCATAGCCCTCTTTACATTCTTTGGGTCTTCCATCATATATGTAAGAAGCTCACGAAATATCTGGTCTCTTAAACCATCAACCTCATCATCCCTCTCCCTGACATTTTTTGCCAATTGAACATCCCTTTCCAATAATGATTTTATAGAATCCATTACCATTGCCTGGGCTATCTCTGCCATCTTTGGAATGTCAATAAGTGGCTTAAGGGGAGGTTTAGAAAGGAGATATTCTGCCCTCTCTGCAATATTTATAGCCTCATCACCAATTCTTTCAATCTCATTGTTAATCTTCATAGAAGATACGACAAATCTAAGGTCAGCCGCAACAGGTTGTCTTAAGGCAAGGAGCATAAGCCCCATTTCATCTATTTCCATCTGAAGGTGGTTTATTTTCTCCTCTCTTTCATAAACACCTTTAAGAACATTGGAATCCCTCTCCTTAAGACCCTTTATGGAAAGAGAAATAGCCTCTTCTGCTAAAGATGCCATTTCCAATACCCTTTTCTTTAGCTCAAAAAGCTCCTCATCAAGCCTTTCCATTTTTTGTTATTATTATATCCATTGAAGAATTATTGTCAATCATTTTTTATTTGTCTTTTCAAAATAGGCGTGGGTTAATTTTTTAAAGCTCAAGCCATGAATGGCAATACAGGGATTCGTTTTTTAAAACCTTTATTGTTTTTTCTAAGTTAGTTCTTTTTTCTTGAGAGGCTACAGAAAGATAGCCATCTACAGAACCCTCTTTTTTAATCCCCTGCACTGTCTCCATAAAATCATCGTCTAAAACATTCACAATAGCAGAGTATATTCCAGCCTGATGAGAAATACAAAATGCACCTTGATTCATAATAGACCTTAATTCTGGTGATGGAATTCCTTGAGAAACATTTGACAATCCGCAGGTTGATTTACAAGGTGGGTCAAACAAAGAGGGAAGAATCTCAAGAAATTCCCTGAAATACACAACCTGTTTTTGGTCAACTGTTACAGTGAACATTACAGGGTCAATAAAGATTCTATCATTAGGAATACCAAGGCTATTCGCCCTTTCTGTAATCATTAAAGAAAGCGATACCCTTTCATCAACATCCCTCGGAAGCCCAGCATCTGTAAGGAGGAGACAGATGATATTGCAACCATATTTGGAAGCTAAAGGAAGCATTTTAGAAAGACGCTCTTCCTGGCAGGATGCAGAGTTTATAAGGGGTCTTTCTTTGCATAAAGCAAGCCCTCCCTCCATTGCCTCTGGATTTGTTGTATCAAGGGATAATGGAAGCCTTGAAACCTCCTGGATTACCTCAACAACCCAGGACATAAGCTCTTTCCCTTCCTTTCTTGCAGGGCCAATATTTACATCCAGCATATTTGCGCCCCTTTCTTCTTGCAAGAGAGCCAATTCCTGAATTGGCTTCTTATCCCTATTCCTCATCGCTTCCCCAATCTTTCGTGAGGTGATATTAATGCTTTCTCCAATTAAAACCATAGAATTATTTTATTTTTATCTTTAAATTTTGTCAATCTCCTATTGAACAATAATTTCACAGAATACATTTTCAATCTGGCCATCGCGAAAGATTGCATTTATTTCTTCCTTTATTTCCTTCTTAAATGCATTTTTCCCTTCTCTTGTTGATATTTCTGGTGTTGATGATATAAGGATGGTATTTACAATATCCCTCATCTCTGGCTTTCTCTCCTCAAGCTCTTTTACAAGAAATTCATATTTTTTGGCGTCATAGCTAAATGTAAGCTTTTCTACCTTAACATATGTAGGCTCCTCTGGGTTTATTATCTTTGCCAAAAATTCACCAAGCTCAAAATTATGAATCTCTCCTTTTTCATCTTCTTCAATTTCATCTGGTTTTATAAGAGATACTGGGATTTCATCCTTTTCAGCCACCATTTTTGTAACAATAATAGCGGTTACACCAGCAAGGATTAAGCCAATAATTATAGCAAGAACAATGACAATAGGCCCCTTTGGAAGGCCCTTTTTAGGCTTCTTCTCCTTTTCCTCTTCTTTCTTTTCCTCTTCAGCCATTATTGTATCAATATCTCCATATAAACATCCTCTATTCTTCCCTTCTTTGGGTTTAATATTTTGTTTATCTCGCTAATAAACTCCTTTTTTAAAGCCATTTTTCCATCATAGGTTGCAACATCAGACGATTTTTTAATAAGAATATCGTTTATTAACTCCTTTATCTGTGCCTTTCTCTCTCCTATCTCTGCGGCTAGGTATTTATATTTTCTTCCATCATAGGCAATACAAAGGTCTTTAACCTTGAGATACCTTGGCATATCAGGGTCTGTTAAGCGAACAAGAAAATCTCCCATCTTAGAAGAATTTAAGGCTTCCGGGGGTGGAATAATTTTTTTCTCCTTTTCTGGAGAGATAACAAGGATATATGGCTTATATGATTTTGCAACCATAAATGAGATAATAGCAGAAAGAGAAACAGCCACAGCGAGGCTTATAACTATTACGGCAATTTGGACAACCGGATTGCTTAATAAAGTCGGTTTTTTTTCTTCCTCCTCTAATAAAAGATCCTCTTCTGTCATCCTAATAACTTTACTATAATCTCAATTGCTTTGTCAAGAACGATATTTTATTTGAGTCAGTATCTGTTTTAAGGGGTTTCAAATTTAGATTTTAACCTTTTCTCTATTTGCTCTGGGACAAATCCTTTTGGAATCCTTCCAAGATTTGAAAGCTCTTTTACAACAGAGGAGGATAAATAAAAATATGCCTCATCTGTCATTAGAAAAACCGTTTCTAGCTCTGGATAAAGCCTTTTGTTTGTAAGTGCCATCTGGAATTCATACTCAAAATCAGAAACAGCCCTAAGCCCCCTTATAACAACCTTTATTTTATTCTTCTTAAGATAATCAACGAGAAGCCCTTTGAATGATGAGACGGAAATCCCTTTTATTTCTTTGGTTATCTCATTTAGCATTTCAATTCTTTCCTCTTTTGAGAACAAAGTCTTTTTTGTTGCATCCTCTGCACAGAGGACAACTACCTCATCAAAAAGAGAGCTTGCCCTCTTTATAATATCCAAATGACCAAGTGTTGGTGGATCAAACCTTCCTGGATATACTGCTTTCATATTCTTCTAAATCTATTCTTTGAATATCTGTAATTGAAATGTCAAGAAAATCAGCTGCCTTAAGCATAAAATCACCTGGCTCATCACTTATATAAAACCTTATTTTCCCACCTTTTGTGTTAAACAAGCCCTTTTTTTCCAATAGGGCCTTTGTAGCAATAGCGGTTGCACTAGATGAGCTGACAATGTAAACATCATCGCCAATTGTTTCTTTAATTGTTTGTAAGAGAAAGGGGTAGTGTGTACAACCAAGAATAAGGACATCAATTTTTCCCTTTAATTCCGAGAGATATTCCTCACATATAGCCTTTGTTATCTTCTTTGTTATCTTATTGTCAACCCACCCCTCCTCAACCAAGGAAACAAATAATGGACAGGCTTTTGCGATAACCTTTTTGCCCTGTCTTGCTATTTTTTTCTGGTAGATAGAGCTAGCAATCGTCCTTCTTGTCCCAATTACACCAATTGTTTCTCCAAGCTTTATTGCTTCCGAAACTGCAGGTTCTATGACACCAATGATATAGGGAAATCTCTGGGATAGGCTTTCCATAGCAACCGAGCTTACGGTATTGCAAGCTATGACAACAAGTTTTACATTCTGTGAAAGTAAAAAGGAGAGCGCCTGGTTTGAATACTTAACAACCAGAGATTCTGATTTTGAGCCATATGGACTTCTTGCAATATCACCAAAATAAATAATGTCCTCTTGGGGAAGCATTCTTATAATCTCCTTTAAAACGGTAACTCCACCAATCCCAGAATCAAAAATACCTATCGGCCTTTCCATTTATCTTAAAAATCCTAAATCCTAAATATCAAGATAATCCTTTAATTTCTTACTTCTTAGTGGATGTTGGAGCTTTTTCAATGCCTTTGCTTCAATTTGGCGAATACGCTCCCTTGTAACATTAAATTTCATCCCAACCTCTTCCAATGTATGGGGATAGCCATCCTCTAGCCCAAACCTTAAACTTAATACCCTTGCCTCCTGGAAAGAAAGGGATGTAAAAACCCTGTCTATTTCTTCCCTAAGAAGGAAGAATGTAGTCATATTTGCAGGAGAGGCAATGCTTTTATCCTCAATGAAGTCTGAAAGGCAAGTGTCTCCTTCGTCTCCGACAGGGCTTTCAAGGGAGATTGGCTCCTGAGAAATTCTTAAGACCTCCTTTACCCTTCCTACTGACCAATCTAGCTCTTCTGCAATCTCTTCGGGAGATGGCTCTTTTCCTATTTTCTGAAGAAGCCTACGGGATTCCTTAATAACCCTGTTTATCTGTTCAACCATATGGACAGGAACCCTTATTGTCCTTGATTGGTCAGCGATTGCCCTTGTGATTGCCTGTTTAATCCACCAGGTGGCATATGTAGAAAAGCGATAGCCCTTTTTATACTCAAATTTTTCAACAGCCTTTATAAGCCCAATATTTCCCTCTTGAACAAGGTCGAGAAAACTTAAACCCCAATTCATATATTTTTTTGCTACACTTACAACAAGCCTTAAATTAGAAGCAATCATTTTTTCCTTTGCATCCTCTATATCTACTTGAATTATAGTTAGCTCTTTTGCTATATCCTTTATCCTTTTTCTTGGTTCGCCAATTATTTGATGAAGCTCCTTAAGCCTTTTTATATATTCTTCCCTTTTCTCTTTTAGTT
>JBFMDZ010000076.1 GCA_040753555.1 bacterium | reverse complement strand
ACATATGCCCTGTCCTCGTATAGAGGAAGCATTGCTGAAGAGCCACGTTGCGGAAATCCACAAGCACGGTTCTGTGAGGGGCATAAAATAACATATAGGAGGTTATAGAAAATGTCTACTCGACAAACTATATTATTGGTAGAAGACATTTCCAAGCTTTTGGAATATAGATTAGAGGATGAGGGCTATAATGTATTATGTGCTTATGATGTAGAGAGTGGATTAAGCATAATTGATGAGAAAAGGGATTTAATATCCCTTGTTTGTCTTGATATTATCCTTCCTAAATCTAAAGATAATCAAGAAATAGATGATCAGGGAGGGTTTAAGATTGCCAAGCATATACCAAAATCTATTCCATTTATCTTTATTAGTGTCTATGAGAGGAGCAGTGAGATTTTGGAGGGAGAAAGGTTAGGGGTAAGGGCATTTTTTACAAAGCCTTATGATACCCTTGATGTTGTGAATAAGATAAAAGAGATTTTAAGAAATGAATAGAGAGAATTTATTTCGTGAAGAATTGGAAAAGAGCTGGGCACAGCTTGCAGGAATCCGTGAAATAGAAAGCAAGGCATCCTTTCTTTCCCAAGAGGAGCTTTTCTCTCTCTGCTTGGATAGAGCAATCTTTTTACTAAGGATAGAAAAGGGGTTCTGGCTACATAAAGATGAAGAGGGATGGAAGATAGCTGCCTTAAAGGGAATAGAGGAGAGAGAAGCCAAGGAGATAATAAAAAAAATCAAAATAGAAGATGGAAACACAATAAGGGTTTCTGGCTTAATGAGTATTCCCCTTGTTTGGGAGGATGAGGTTATAGAAAGGGCAAATTTTATAAAAGAGGGGGATTTTACCTATATGGATGAAAAAAGAGTCCTTCCCCTTTTAAAAACAGCCTTATTTGTGATTAAGGCTATGTGCCTCCAGAAAGAAATTAGGCAACTCTCTACCTCGGTTGGTCATCGCATAGGCACAAAGATGGTTGCTTTGGAGAATAGGGTTCTTACAGCAAGCCAACTAATTACTACATCGGAAGATAGGCTTCAAAAGGAAATAGATTCTATGGACAGAATAATTCAAAATACCAGAGCAATATTGAATGACTTTGCTGGGTTGCTTAAGCCTTTATCTCTTAATATTCAAGAGATAGATATAGCTACGCTTATTGAAGAGGTTATAGAGGAAATGGGAATAGCTCCTTATTGTAAGAAATCTTTAGAAAGGCCAATCATTCAAGGAGATAAGCAAAGATTAAAGGAGGTATTTTCAGAGCTTATAAACAATTCCAAAGCCTTTCTTCCTCAAAAAGGGGGAGAAATTAACCTAATCCTTCAAGCAAAAGGGGATAATATAGAAATAACCATTGCTGATAATGGACCAGGAATTCCCTTTGAAAATAAGAGAAAGATATTTGAGCCATTCTTTACTACAGGCAAAGGAACAGGGCTTGGGCTTTGCATTGTTAAGCGTTTTATAGAAGCCCATAAGGGAAAGATAAGGGAGGAAGGAATTCCTGGGGAAGGAGCAAGGTTTGTAATCGCTTTGCCAAAAGGAGGAAAATAGATGGAAAGGATTTTTGTGGTTGAGGATGATGAGGAGACAAGAGAAAGTTGGAAAGGGCTTTTTCAAAGCAAGGGATGGGAGGTAACACCCGCTTCAAGTGCAGAGGAGGCGTGGAAAATAATCAACTCCTCTCCTTCTTTTGATGTAGCAGTGGTGGATATGTGTTTAAGCCCAGAAGACAAAGAGGGAATAGGAGGGTTAAACACTATTAAGGTGATAAATAAAAAAGACCCCTCAACCCAGATAATTGCGGTCTCAACATATTTAGACATAGAGGATGTTCTTAATAACATCTACAAAGCCCTAAAATATCATCTCTACCAGTATTTAGATAAGAAAAGAGAAGATTTTGGCAAAATTCTTCTCTCTCAAATAGAAAACGCTATAATATATAAGGAAAACCTAAGAGAAGGAAGGGTTATTCCCAAAACACTTCCTGCTTATGCCAGCCATTCAAAACGAAATAAGGAGTTGGTTGAAGGTCTTGTAAAGTATGGTAAGCTTACAGAGGGTGATGTCCAGAAATATATTACAGAAGCAAGAAGAGAAGGAATGGGGCTTGAGGCATACCTTCGCTATAAAAAAATTATTGATGGAGGCGTCTTAACATTTATTCTTGGGAAGGTTTTAGATACTACTGACTATGAACAAATAAACACTTATAACCCAAGTATTGATAAGGAAGAAAAAAGGGCTATTCTTTTAAAATTTCTTAAATTGCAAGGTTTAGTTCCTGCAGGATGGGATGGGAATAAATTATTGATAAAGATGGGATTTCCAAACAATGAGGGTTTAGAAATGATTAAAGGAATAGTTAGAAAAGATGTAATATCCCTTCCCTCTTCTCAAAGAGAGGTAGAAGAGGAGATTGAAAACCTTTTTCTGGAATAATCCTTTGAGGTCAGCTAAACACATACAAAATTTACAATTAAACTAAGGAATTTCAACGCATATTAAGGAGATAAACACATACGAATTTTTAAACACCTGAACATATACTAATCCTTGTAAGAGATCAGGGGAGATACTATAATTTTTATATGAAAAAGGTATTATTTTTTCTCTTTATTGCTTTTTCTTCATTTTGTGCCGATATTCCTATTCCAAAGATAAATTTAGGGATTGCACCCGGAAAGCCAGAGGATGTTGCAATGAGCCTTCAGATTTTATTTATCCTTACAATTCTTGCCTTAGTTCCTTCAATTATTATGATGGTTACATCGTTTGTAAGGATAGTTATTGTCCTTACATTTGTAAAGCAGGCTCTGGCAATTCAGCAAGCACCTCCACAGCAGGTAATCACAGCCCTTGCTTTATTTTTAACATTTTTTATTATGTCTCCTACATTGGATAAGGTTAATAAAAATGCCTTAACGCCTTACTTAGAGAAAAAGATTACAGGAGGAAAGGCATTGGAGGAGGCATCTATTCCTGTAAAGGATTTTATGTTAAGGCAGACAAGGGAGAAGGATTTAGCTTTGTTTGTTGGAATCTCAAAGCTAGAAAGGCCAAGAACACCAAAGGATATTCCAATTTTAACCCTAATTCCAGCATTTATGACATCTGAGATTTCCATTGCATTTCAAATTGGGATATTGCTATTTCTACCTTTCCTTGTTATAGACATTATTGTTGCATCTGTTTTAATGTCTATGGGTATGATTATGCTTCCACCTGCAATGATTTCATTGCCATTTAAGATTTTGCTATTTGTTATGGTTGATGGATGGAATCTTTTAATCCATAGGCTTGTTTTGAGTTTTCATTGAAGAGTCTAAAGAGTCTAGGGGTCAAAGAGTCTAGGAGTCTAAAGGATCTATGGATGTTTTTTCTTTTGTGCTTTGAATTTTGGATTTGTTTTAAGATTTTGAATTTAGGATTTTTTATGCAGGGGAGTAAACATATATAAGATGACAGAGGGGTTAGTAATCAGGCTTTTTCAGGAGGCTATTTTTTATGCTATAATCTTATCGCTTCCAATGCTTGCTGTATCAATTATTGTTGGTTTAATAATCTCTATTCTTCAAACAGCAACATCCATTCAGGAGCAAACAATAACATTTGTCCCAAAGATTTTGGCTGTTCTTATTACAGGTGGGCTATGTGCTGCCTGGCTTGGAAAGACAATGGGATGGTGGACAATAAGGGTGTTTGAGATAATTTCAACCCTTTAATAATGGAAGTTCTACTTTCTGAATTCCAAAAATTCTTGCTTGTATTCCTTAGAATATCTGGGATATTCATAACAGCCCCTCTGTTTTCAAGCCCAAATATAGGCTATCCAATAAGGGTAGGCATTTGCCTTCTTGCTTCCCTTGCCGCAGCACCTCCTGTCCTTTCCTTTATTCCACAACCACCAACAAATATCATTAACTACGGTATTCTTTCCATATCTGAAATTATTATTGGGCTTACCATTGGGCTCTTTGCCTCCTTTATTGTTTCTTTATTTAGCCTGTCAGCAGAATTCTATTCTGTTTCAATGGGGTTTGCCATAAGCAATGTCTTTGACCCACTTTCTGAGGTAGAGCAACCTGTTATTGGGCAATTATTAGGGCTATTTGGAATGCTTGTATTTATTACAATAGATGGACCACAAACAATCCTTCACGGTGTAATTTCTTCATTTGGCTTTGTTTCCGGGTTATCCCTCATTTCCTCAAAAATCCTTTCTTCTTCTATGATTGATGTGTTTTGCAAGATGTTCACCACAGCCCTTAAGATTAGCTTCCCCCTTCTTTGTGTATTATTCCTTGTAAATCTCTCATTGGGTCTTCTTTCAAAGGCAGCACCCTTGATAAACATTATGATATTTGGTTTTCCAATTACCATTCTTTCTGGTTTAATTGTTCTTTTTCTTCTCTTTCCTTTTCTTTGGAATGTCTCTTCCTTTATATTTCAAGAGCTATTCTCTGATATAGACAAGCTTATAAGAAGTTTATAGGTATATTATACATAAAACACAAGCAATCCAAAGAAGCATATTGATCATTAAGGGTTTATCTTGTGTAATGTCTATCTCAGGAGAGCCTCCCCTCCCTTTTTGATGGACAAGGTAGAGGTATCTAAATATCCCATATAGTACAAAAGGTATGGTCAGGGGAAAATATTCTCCAAATTTGTCTCTTACCTGAAAGGCATATAAAGAATAGGCAATAACAGCCGCACCTGTTATGGCTGAAATCATCTCATCAATAAAGGAAGGGCTATATTCAGAGAGAATTTCACGATGCAATGAGGCATCGTTCTCTAAAAGAACAAGCTCATGCCTTCTTTTGCTTAGTATAAGAAACAGGGCTATAAGCATTGTGCAGATAAGAAGCCAGAGAGAAATAGAAACACCAATAGCAAACGCACCTGTAATAACCCTTATTACAAACCCAAAAGAAAGGATAAGAATGTCAATAATAACAATATTTTTAAGAAAAAATGAATAGGATAAAGAAAGAAGAAGATAAGAAACAAGGCAAAGGCTAAAATTATAATTTATAAAAAATGAAAAAGAAATGGAGGCTATAATAAATAGAATGGCAAAGATTATGGCATATTCTTTTTTTAGAGCACCGGATATAATAGGCCTTTTTAATTTTAATGGATGTAGCCTATCCTTTTTTTGGTCAATTACATCATTTATAAGATAACCAGAGCCTGCAATAAGGCAAAATAGAATAAATCCAAAAGAAACCTTAAGTAAAGAAATAGGATCATTTAGCCTTTCTCCAAAAACCAAAGCAGCAAAGATAAAGAGATTCTTTATCCATTGCTTTGGTCTCATACTAATTATTAGATTGAATATCATAAAAGAATTGTATAGCAAAACCTATTTATTTTCAAGGAATTTTATGGGATTGTTACTATATCACATGTATAAGATTTGTATGTGTTCACCTAATTTTAAGGAAAGCCTGTAGAGTCTAAAGGGTCTAGGAGTCGGAGGGTCTTAAGAGTCTAAAAGGCTGTAATTTCCAGACTCTCTAACTCTAAGCCTCTCTGACTCTTTATTAGAGGATGAAAATTGACCCCTTGTTTTATAGTCTAGTGTGGTTTTTATCTTATCATCTCCCTTAATCGCCTTATCCTTTCTTCAATTGGAGGATGTGTTGAGAAAAGGGAGAGGAAAAACCCACCAGATAATGGATTGACAATAAACATATGGGCTGTTGATGGGTTTGCATCCATTGGAATCCTACTAACACTCATCCTTAATTTCTCAAGGGAGGATGCAAGCTTATTCGGAGAGCCACAGATTCTTGCTCCCTCAGAATCTGCAAGGTATTCCCTTGACCTTGATATGGCAAGCTGGATGAGCAAAGCCGCTAATGGTGCGACAATGGCTATTGCAAGGAAAACTAGGGGATTGCTACTTCTTCCCTCCTCATCCCTCCTGCTTCCTCCAAATATAGCTGCCCATTGTGCCATATGAGCAAGATAGCTTATAGCACCAGCAATTGTTGCGGCAATTGTTGCTATTAAAATATCCCTATTTTTTATATGAGCAAGCTCATGACCCAATACACCCTCTAGCTCCTCATAAGAAAGAAGCCTTAATATCCCTGTTGTTACAGCAACAGAGGCATGTTTTGGGTCTCTTCCTGTAGCAAAGGCATTTGGCGATGCATTTTCCATAAGATATACCTTTGGCTTTGGCATCCCTGATGCCTGTGTAAGGTTATAGACAATCCTATGGACATCGGGAAAATCCTTTTCTAAGATTTCTTTTGCTCCATACATCGCAAGGACTATCTTATCAGAGAAAAAATATGCTCCGAGGTTCATAACCCCTGCCATAATAAGGGCAAATGTAAGCCCTCCCTGCCCTCCAATTACCCTTCCTATTGCAAGAAGCAACAAAGTAAGACTACATAAGAGAATAAATGTTTTAAAGCTATTCATTTTTCATCACCTCTAAAATTATAAAAACCTATCTTCTTTTTGTAAAGGGATTTTGTAACTATTTAGAACTTCCCCAACTTTTTACAAATCTATATAAACAATAAGATAAAGCTGTAGTGCATTGTAACATTAAAAGTTAAATAATGTCTTTTTGCTTTATAGTATCTTGCATAAATTGTTGCAATATACAGTTAGACTAAAAGCCTTTAATAATTTGCGTTACAATGCAGTAGTTAGGAAGCCAGTATGGAAGTCGGGTTAGGATGTTGGTAAAAAGCGACTAACTTCCTAACCCCTAAACCAAACAGGCATGAAAAATGTCTCCTGTTGAATGCTGAGAGCCAAAAAAATTTTTCTGAAAAACCTTGACAATTATTTTGGTTTTGATTATATTTATGTAAATTTTTAAATTGGGAGGAATAAGGGAAATGTTTGAAAATGTAATTCTTTGGGTTGTATTAGGAAGTGGGATTTTGGGTCTTGTCTATGCCTTTTTTCTAGGCACTACAATTTTAAAAGAAGACCAGGGAACAGAAGATATGAGGCGTGTTGCATCTGCAATCCAGGAGGGAGCAAATGCCTACTTAAAGCGACAATTTACAACAATTGCAGGGCTTATTCTTGTCCTTACAATTGTCCTTTTGTTTACATCGCCACCATCTGAGGGAGGAACACATATTGAAAATCAAGGCTTCGATTGGTTTGTTGCCATTGGAAGAAGCCTTGCATTTTTGATGGGAGCAATATTCTCTGCGGCTATTGGTGGAATAGGAATGAGCTTAGCTGTAAGGGGAAATGTCAGGACAACCCAGGCTGCCAGGTCATCTTTGAGAAAGGCATTAAAAATAAGCTTTAGAACAGGCTCAATTACTGGAATGATTTGCGTTGGTCTTGGAATTATTGGAGCAACAATAATTTATATGATATATAAAGAAAGGTGCTATGAGGTTCTTGTTGGTTTTGGATTTGGCGGATGCCTCCTTGCTTTATTTATGAGGGTTGGTGGAGGAATCTATACAAAAGCCGCAGATGTTGGTGCAGACCTTGTTGGAAAGGTAGAAAAGGGGATTCCAGAAGATGACCCAAGGAATGCGGCAACAATAGCAGATAATGTTGGAGACAATGTTGGTGATTGTGCAGGAATGGCAGCAGATATATTTGAGTCTTATGAGGTAACCCTTGTTGCCGCAATGATTTTGGGAACAATTGCCCTGCCACCATCCCAATATGGAGCAACAGGCATTATATTTCCCTTAATCATTCGTGCGATTGGTGTTTTAACATCCATACTTGGAACATACATCGTTCAGGCGAAATCAGAGGATGAGGATGCAATGAGACCAATTCAAAGGGCATTTACTGTTTCTGCCATTATTACAGCCATTGCCGCACTCATTGTCTCTTATTTTTATATGAATTGCGACCTTCGCTTTGGATGTGCTGTTTCAATTGGCCTTATTTTGGCTATTTGCATCTCTTACTTAACAGAGCATTTCACGTCCGTAAAGCAATCGCCAGTTCAGGAGATAGCAAGGTCAACACAAACAGGACCTGCAACAACAATTCTTTCTGGATTTGCTGTTGGCCTTGAGTCCTCTGTCTGGTCTATCTTTCTTATTGCTTTGGCAATTGTTACATCAATGTTGCTCTTTAGTGGAGATGTTAATCTTGCTTTATATGGCATCTCTTTATGTGGAATGGGAATGCTTGCAACAACAGGTGTTATTGTTTCAATGGATTCTTATGGACCTGTTACAGATAATGCACATGGGATTGGTGAGATGACCGGGGTAGGACATGAGGGAAAGACAGAGGAGATTACAAACAAGCTTGATGCTGTTGGAAATACAACGAAGGCTACAACAAAGGGTTTTGCCATTGCAACAGCCGCAATTGCCGCTATTTCTCTATTTTCTTCATACATTGGCTCATCAGGACTTTTAGAAACAGGGATTAGGATAAATGTTCCCCTTGTATTTGTTGGATTTCTCTTTGGTGGTGGGATTCCATTTCTATTCTCATCGCTTCTTGTTCGGGCTGTTGGAAGGGCAGCAGGAGAAATGGTTAACGAAGTTAGAAGGCAATTCCATGAAATCCCTGGGATTATGGAAGGCACAGCAAAGCCAGAATATGCAAAGTGTATTGATATTGCAACATCTGCCGCACAAAAAGAGCTTGTAGGCCCTGGATTGCTTGCTGTCCTAGCACCTGTTATTATTGGCTTTAGCTTTGGAGCAGAGGCATTAGGTGGATACCTTGTTGGAATTATTTTATCAGGTCAGCTGCTTGCTGTATTTATGGCAAATGCAGGTGGTGCCTGGGATAATGCAAAGAAATTCATAGAGGAGGGAAACTATGGTGGGAAAGGCTCTGATTGCCATAAAGCAGGTGTAATTGGAGATACAGTCGGAGACCCCCTAAAGGATACATCAGGACCAGCCTTAAATCCATTGATAAAGGTTATGAACCTCATAGCCTTACTTATTGCAGGCTTGATCATGAAATATGGTATTATAAGAAAAGGCGGGTTTTCCCTTGAGACCGGAACAATCATTGCTATTGTAATTTCTCTAATCATCGTTGGAGTTGCAATCATAAATAGCAAAAGGGAGGCATTTAAGGGGAAGTAAGGAGGAAATTATGAATATGGTAATAGTGAAAGATGCAATGATGAAAATCATTTAAGAACAACCTGAAGATGCATCATACGAAGCAATAATGCGTGAACTTGTTTTTGAGCGAATGGTAGAAAGAGGATTAGAGGATTCAATTAAAGGAAGGTATATGTTTAG
Organism: bacterium; assembly: GCA_040753555.1. NCBI lineage: Bacteria > bacterium. Next base: position 1,002 of record JBFMDZ010000076.1, on the reverse strand, counting down.
CTGGTTTAAAATTCATTTCTCCCTATATAGAACGGAAGAGCGGAAGAACGGAAGGGCTAACTAAAAGCTTTCTTGCTTCCGCGCTTTAAGCGCTTCCACACTTTCTTTCATTGCTTTCCTTAAAATTAGCTGAACACATACGGTATAGGTCTTGTAGTTCCTGAATAACCTATAGGTCTTCCTGGATTTTTGTAAGGTTTATCAGAAGGGGGGTTGGAAAATTTTTTCTGTGAGGGAGGAATATGGGCATTCTCATACTTATTAAGCCTTCTCTCTAGTTCTTTGACCTTCCTTTCTAATTCTTTAATCATTATTTGTTGTTCTTCAATTATTCTTATAAGCCTCTTGCAATTTGGACAAGAGGAAACCTCTATTTCCTTTAAAAGGTTGTTGTAATCTTTGTTCATTTACCTTATTTATCGGCATTTTTGTTAAAAAGCTTAAGTAATTAGCTAAACATATACAAAATTTGAGCTAAACACATACAAAGGAAGAATAATCAACAATGAGGAAATATCTTTGGTTATAGAAACATTAACACAAAAAACCAATTTTATTTCAGTATATTAAGGATAAAGGGGATGCACCTTTTTGAAGCACCTACCAGGCTTAAAGCAACATTTTTTGCATTATCTCCTGCCCTTTTTAACTCATCGGGATTTTCAAGAAGGAATGCTATTTGAGAAAAAATAGATGAGGAGGAAACCTCAAATCCACCACCATCTTTTTTTAAGCTATTCGCACAATCCTTAAAATTATCTGTATATCTTCCAAACAATACAGGTTTTCCAAGGATTGCAGGCTCAATTAGGTTATGACAGCCATAGGGAAATAAAGAGCCTCCAACAAATACAAGGCTTGCCTTCTTGTAAAAAGACCTTAATTCGCCGATTGTATCTAATAGAACAATAGAGCAAGATGGAATGTATGATGCGCTGCTTCTTCTTATAAGCCCTTCATCTTTTAAAATCACAGAAGCCCTTTCAATGTGCCTTGGAGCAA
>JBFMDZ010000075.1 GCA_040753555.1 bacterium | reverse complement strand
TCCCCTTCTTTAATATCGGCAGATTTGGTATTTTTCTTAAATATTTCTTTTCTTTTTGTTTTTTTAACAATAATCCATTTTATCTTATTGTTTATATAGATTTGTAAAAAGTTGGGGAAGTTCTGGCAGAATAGATTTTTCATTGACAAATCTTGATTAAGAATACTATTCTTTATAAGAAGTGGCTAATATTTTAATTGTTGATGACGAAAAGGATTTAGCAGAGCTTTTAAAAGAGGTATTAGAGATGGAAGGGTTTGAAACCGATATAGCTTTTGATGGAAATTCTGCCCTTGAAAAACTAGAAAAAACAAGGTTTGACCTTGCCTTATTAGACATAAGGCTTCCTGGGATGAATGGCGTTGAGCTATTCTTAAAGATTAAAGAAAAAAATTCAGATTGCAAGGTAATTATGATGACAGGCTTTGCTGTTGAGGATATGATAGAAAGGGCAATATTTGAGGGTGCTTATGCCTGCATTCATAAGCCATTTAATCCAGGAAGGATAATTGAGGTTATTAAAAAGACCCTTTTAAATGATAAGATGATTCTAATTGTTGATGATGAGGTAGGGATAAGGGATTTCTTGAGTGAGCATCTAATAATGGAAGGGTTTAATGTCTTAAGTGCAAAGGATGGATATGAGGCCTTAGCTATTCTAAAGAAAAATAGGATTAATCTTATTCTTTTAAATTTTTGCCTTCCGGATATGGACGGGCTTTTGCTCTTTAAAAAAGCAAGAGATATTCATAAAGATATAAAGGTTCTTTTGATAACAGGTTATGACCTTACACAAATTTTGCAAAGGGAAGAGGCAAAATGGCTTTATGGCTCTATGAAGAAGCCTATTGATCTTGAACCCCTTTTAGATTTGATGAAGAAAGTAATTTAATGGAAATAGCAATTGGTGTAGGAAGAGAGAAAGAGGGGTTTAAAGCAGGAAAAGGGGCAGCATCTGAGGCGGCTAAAAAGATAAAAAAACCAAGCCTTATTATCCTTTTTTCCTCTACTAGCCTTAATATTCCTGATGTTTTAAGGGGAGTAAAAGATGTATTTACCGATTGTCAAATTATTGGATGCTCATCTTCAAAGGAGATAGCCTTTGACAGGGTTTTAGATAATTCTTGCGTTTTAATGGCTATTTCTTCTTCCCTTACAATAAAAACTGGGGTAGGAAGGGATTTTTCAAAGGATGGAAGAAAGGCAGGGGAGGAATTGGCAAATAGCCTTATAGAAGGAGTTAAGGAGCCAAGAGGGACACTTTTTCTTTTTTCTGATGGTGTGTCTGGAAATGGAACACAGATGGTTAAGGGAATTTATAATGTTTTAGGTCCAAATGTCAATGTAGTTGGGGGTGCAGCAGGTGATAACTGCCAATTCCTTAAAACATATCAAATTATAAACAATGAGGTATTAAGTGATTCTATTGTTGGAGCCTTAATCCTTTCAGATGCCCCAATTGTGGGTGTTGGAATAAAGCATGGCTTCACCCCTTATGGAGACCCTATGGTAATAACAAAGGCAGAGGGAAATAGAATTCATCAGTTGGATGGAAAGCCTGCCTTTGATGCCTATCTTTCCCATTTTAAACTTAAAGAAAAAATAGAACCAGATGATTTTAGAAAAATAGAGGAAACACATACCCATCCTTTGGGCTCACCACAGATGCGTGAAGAATACCTAATAAGACACTTTGTTTGCGCAAACCCTGATAGGTCAATAACCTGCTCTGCAGAGCTTTTACCAAATTCTGTTGTTAGGGTGATGAAAGCAACAAAAAATTCTTTAATTTCTGCTGCATCAGAAGCCGCAAATGAAGCCTTTGCTTCTTTAAGGGGTAAAAAACCAAAGGCTGTCCTTATATTTAATTGCATCTCAAGGGTTTGGATATTAAACGATGAAGCAGAGAGGGAAATAGATGAAGTAAAAAATGTCTTTGGAGAAGATATTCCCCTCTTTGGCTTCTATACCTTTGGAGAAATAAGCCAATTGAAAGAAGGGCCTCCTTTATTTCATAACAAAACCATTGTAGTCGGTGCGATTGTTTAATGAAAACCCTTGAGGAAAAGCTAACACATCTTTCAATCCTATATACAGTTGCAGCAAGTATAGGTGCTACAACCTCGTCTGATGAGGTTATAAGAATTGTTTTGGATGAGGCAATAGAATTTTTAAAAGCAGAATTAGGGGTTATTTTGCTGTTTGATAGGGAAAAAAATGTATTTTTTATTAAGGAAAAAATAGGCTTAAAAAAAGAGGGAATTGTAAAGCCTGATGAGTGGCTAATAAAAGAAATAGTAAATAAAGAAAAGCCTATAATTACATCAAAAGAGACCTCCATCTTCTTACCATATAAACCAAAAACAGTAATTGCCTTTCCTATAAGGGTAAAGAATGATATAAGGGCTATTCTTTTATTGGGAAAGATTAACCCTTTAAAAATTAGCAAGGAGGAAAAATGGATTTTAACCATTATGGTCAATAGGCTGGGTGTTGCTTTAGAAACATCAGGGCTTTATAGAGAGCTTAAAGAGGTAAAGGATGAGCTTATTGAAAAGGAAAAGCTTGCAACACTTGCCCAGATTGCCCAAGAGGCAGCCCACGAGATACGAAATCCCCTAAATGTTATAAAGGCAGGGATGTATCTTTTAGATAAAAGGTTTAAAAGCGATGCATGGTTTAAAGAGAAGATTCATAGGATGGAGGAGGCGGCAAATAGGGTAGAAAAATATATTGAAGAGCTTTTGGGTCTTTCAAGGCTTCCTATATTTGAAATAAAGGATATGGATATAAACAAGATAATAGATGATGCTTTGGTTGAATTTGGTATTGATAGGCTTTTTGGAATAAATGTAGTAAAAAATTTAGAAAAAATTCCTATTATAAAGGGAGACCCTGATAGGTTAAGGGATGGTCTTATCAATATTATCAGAAATTCCTATGAGGCAATGAATGGTAAGGGAAGAATAGAATTTACAACAAAGCCTTCTGATGGCCGCGTTCAAATAGAAGTTTTTGATACAGGGTGTGGAATAAGGGAAGAGTATATAAAAGATATATTTAATCCATTCTTTACAACAAAGAAAAAGGGAACAGGTTTGGGTCTTGCCATTGTAAAGAGAATAATAGATGCACATAAGGGAGAAATAAAGATAGAGAGCAAGGAAGGTGTTGGAACAAAATTTATTATCTTTCTTCCCGCTAATGCCTAAAAAACGAATTCTTATAATCGGTGCCTCTGGTCAGATAGGGAAAAGGCTTTATAAAGCTCTATTGGGAGACTATGAGGTTTTCGGGACATATTGCAAGAATAAAACAGGAAACCTTATCTATCTTGATATAACAAACAAAAAAGGGGTAGAAGCCATATTTTCTAAAATTAAGCCAGATATATCCATTCTTACATCAAGCCTTACCAATGTCAATAGATGTGAAAGCGAAAAAAGAGAAGCAAGAAGAATAAATGTTTTGGGTGTAAAAAATGTTGTTGAGGAAGCAAAAAAATACAACACAAAGCTTGTTTTCTTCTCAACTGACTATATTTTTGATGGCAAAGATGGGCCTTATTCAGAAGAGGCAATTCCAAATCCAATAAACTATTATGGAAAGACAAAGCTAATTGGTGAGGAAATAGTAAAAAGCCTTAAAGATTACCTTATCATAAGAACAACGGGTGTTTTTAGCTATAGCGAGGGAACAAACTTTGTCCTTCAGGTTTTACAAGAGAGCCTTAAAAATAAGGAAATAAGGGTTGCAAATGACCAGATAGGAAATCCAATATTGGCTGATAACCTTGTAGAATGTGTAAAAGAGCTTATTTTAAATGGTAAAAATGGGGTTTATAATATATCGGGTGATGGTCAAATTTCAAGGTATGAATTTGCTTTGGCTTTAGCCGATGTTTTCTCTCTTGATAAAAGGCTTATCCTTGGCTTTAAAACTAAAGAATTAGACCAAAGGGCTAAAAGACCATTAAGGGGAGGTTTGATAATAAATAAGGCACAAAGGGAGCTAAAAACAAAGATTTTATCCCCAAAAGATGGGCTTGTTTTAATGAAAAACCTTATTAAGGAAGAAATTTTAGGAGATATTCACAAAAATATAGACAATTATTATGCTTTATTTCACAAAAGCCAATTTAAGCAAGGAATTTCAAAGATTCATACAGGAGGAAGGGTTTATAATTCAGAAGAAATTAAGGCAGGGGTAGATGCAATTTTGGATTTCTATCTTACCTTGGGAGAAAAAACAGAGGAATTTGAAAGGGAATTTTCCAAATACCTTAAGAGAAGGTATAGCATTCTTGTAAATTCTGGCTCATCTGCTAATCTTTTAGCTATTGCAGGGCTTAAGTTAAAACCAGGTGATGAGGTTATAACGCCTGCCTCGGCATTTCCAACAACAATAAACCCAATAATCCAGAATAATTTAATCCCTGTATTTGTTGATGTTGAAATAGGGACATACAATCCAAAGCCAATTGATATAGAAAAAGCAATATCAGATAAAACAAGGGCTATAAATATAGCCCATACACTTGGAAATCCTTGTGAAATGGATAAAATTCAGGAGATTGCAAAGAGATACAACCTTTATCTTATAGAGGATTCTTGCGATGCTTTAAGTTCAAAATACGATGGAAGGCTTGTTGGAAGCTATGGAGACCTTTCAACATTTAGCTTCTATGCCGCACACCATATAACAATGGGCGAGGGAGGATGTATAACAACAAATAGCAAACCTCTTGCAGAAACCATATGTTCCTTAAGGGATTGGGGAAGGGCTTGTAATTGCAAGCCCTGTATCTTAACCAAAGACCCTAATGCCTCTTGCCCAAAGAGGTTTAAGGGTGAGTATGACAGAAGGTATCTCTATGAAAATATTGGATATAACCTTAAGGCAACAGAAGCTCAGGCAACAATTGGCATTGTTCAGCTTAAAAAACTTTCTCAATTTACAAAGACAAGAAAGAGAAATTTTGAATTGCTTTATGAAGGATTAAAAGAATTTGAGGATATATTTATCCTTCCTTTGTCTTTGCCAAAAGCAGAGCCTTGCTGGTTTGCATTTCCAATAACAATAAAGGAAGGAATTGAAAGAAAGAAGCTCATTCTCTACCTAGAGAAAAATAAAATAGAAACAAGGCTTTTATTCGCAGGAAATATATTGAAACAACCAGCTTACAAAGATATAAAATATAGGGTATCAGGCTCTCTTGATAATTCCAATTTTATTATGCAAAATTCATTCTTTATTGGTCTTTACCCAGGGATAACAGAGGAAATAATAGGCTATATCCTAGATGTATTTAGAAGGATTTAAGATGGATATAGAAAAGATAAGAAGGGATTTTCCAGCAATTCTTCAAAAGAGGAATAAAAAGCCTCCCATATACTTTGACAATGCCTGTATGACATTAAAACCAATTCCTGTAATTAAAGCAATAAATGAATACTATCACAAATTCCCTGCTTGTGGGGGAGGGAGAAGCTCCCATTGGTTTGCCAGCAAGGTTAATGAAAAAACAGAAGAAGCCAGAGAGATTATAAGAAGATTTATCAATGCAAAATCCGTCAATGAGATTATCTTTACAAAAAATACAACAGAGGGGATAAATCTTATAACCCAAAGCATTAAGTTTAAAAAGGGCGATATTGTCTTAACTACAGACAAGGAGCATAATTCTAACCTTTGCCCCTGGAAAAATCTGGAAGGAAAAGGGATTATTAAGCATAAAATTGTGGCATCTTGTGAAGACAATACATTTAACCTTGAAAGATTTAAGGATATGCTAATAAGGGATGTAAGGCTTGTAAGTATGGTTCATACATCAAATTTAGATGGCTATACAATACCAGCGGATGAGGTTATCAAACTTTCCCATCAAAATGGCTCTTTGGTTATGCTTGATGCGGCTCAATATGTTCCCCATAAAAAGATAGATGTCCAAAGCCTTGATGTTGATTTCCTTGCCTTTTCTATTCATAAGATGTGCGGACCATCCCTCGGTGTTTTATATGGAAAATATGAGTTTTTAAGGGAATTAGAGCCATTTTTGGTTGGAGGCGATACCATTGTTGATACATTCTATGATAAAATGCCTATCTATTTAAAGCCTCCCCATAAATTTGAGGCAGGCTTGCAGGATTATGCTGCAATTATTGGAGCTGGTGTAGCCTGCAATTACCTTTTAGATATTGGCTTTGAAAATATAGAAAAACAAGAAATGTCCCTAAATAAATTTTTGACCGAGAATCTTATAAATTATAAGGATATAGAGCTAATTGGACCAAAAGACCCAAGATTAAGGGGAGGAATCATTACATTTTTTATCAAAAGGCTTGGTCTGGGTGATATTTCCGAGCGTCTTGATAAAAAAAATAACATAATGACAAGAAGCGGCACATTCTGTGTCCATTCCTGGTTTAATGCAAAAGGAATAAACAGAAACATTCCTGCAATTAGGGCTTCTTTATATTTTTACAACACAATTGAGGAATGTAAGGTATTCCTTGAAACATTAGAGAGAATAATGGATGAAACAAAAAGCTACCCAAAACCCTGACATTATAACTACAAGTTAAAGGTATGTGTTTGGGTAGACGAGAAGAAGAAAGGAAGTTAAAATGAAAGAAAGCACGAAATCCGAAGCACGAAGCACGAAACAATATCTAAATTCAAAATTCTAAACATTAGAGTTTTCAGAATGGTTTGTATCTATCAACTCCAACCAATATTTACTCTCTTTTGCTTCTTTAACGGCAAATCTTTATTCTCATAACAAATAAATTATATTGTTTTGAATTTTCAATTTTAGTCATTTGAATTTGTTTTAAGATTTCGAATTTCGGATTTCATTTGTTCCATTAAAGCTAAACACATACTTAAAATTAAGTCTTTCCTACCTTTTACCAAAAACCCTTTAACTTTGCCTTCCAATCCTCTGGCGAGCTTGGAAATTCCTACTTTGTCTCTTACTTCCTAATTCTGATTGACTTTTTAAAGCCCTTTTTATAAAATAAGGCTATGAAGAATGATAGATTGGATAGGATAGAAAAAGGGATAGAAGATTTATTTATTGGGATAAAGGAATTAAAGGAAAGTCAAAAGAAGACAGATGGCCTGCAGCAAAAGACAGAGACCGAGCTTCAAAAAACAGATGCCCAGCTACAGAGAACAGAGATTGAGTGGAAAAAAATACATGCTGACCTTTCCAAAGAGATAAAGAATGTTGCCAAGATGGTAAAAGAAGTAACAGGCGGTCTGGAAAAGACAGATTCTCAGCTTTCCAAAGAAATAGAGAATGTTGCCAAGATGGTAGAAGAAGTAACAGGCGGTCTGGAAAAGACAGATTCTCAGCTTTCCAAAGAGATAAAAAATGTTAATAAAATGGTGGGAGAGATGACCGGTGGCTTAGGCAAGTTTGTTGAAGGTCTGGTTGAACCAAGGGCAATTAAGCTAGCAAAGAGCCTAAATATAAAGATAAGTGAAATACATCGCAGGGTAAAGGGATTTTATTCTTTAAATGGCACAGAGGAGGAAAGGGAGGCGGATATAATCATTGTGGGAGAAAGAAATAACAAAAAAACAGCCTTAGTTGTAGAGGCAAAAACAACCTTTGAACCAAGCGATATGAGCTATTTCCTTAACTGGTATAAAAGATTCTTTGACTTCTTTAAATTCTATAGAGACTGTGAGATAATCGCCGCAGTAGCAGGCGGAAGGTTTGGCGGCGGTGTTGAACTAAATGCCCAAAAAGAGGGGCTATTTGTTCTTGCCCCCTCACATGGAATAATAAAGGTCTTAAACCCCCGTGATTTCAAACCAGCGATATTAAGGTATAATGGAGAATAAGATGAATAATCTTAAGGTAAAGCGATATATAGAACAAACAGATAAATACATAGCACAAGGTGATAAAGATTATTTTTTTAACATTTTGATATTGTAACTACACATTTGTGAAAATTTATTGACAAGGTGTAAATTTATATTTAAAATATCAATATACTAAATACAAAGTGGTATTAGAAAAATATGACAAGGGTGTCAAATAAAAAAAGCACCCTTTTGTTTTTTTAAGGTGCAAGGAGGATAAAGAAAAAATGAATTTACAACAACCAAATGCGAATGATGCAACTCAAACATCAAATCGCTCAAGGAGTGTAGTGCCATCTAGTGGGCTATGTAGTAGATGTATAGATGGCTGCAAGGGAAACTGCGAGGTATTCAAAGCAAGCTTTCGCGGTAGAGAGGTTATCTATCCAGGGCCATTTGGCGAGATAACCGCAGGTGGTGACAAAAACTATCCTGTTGATTACTCACATCTTAATATTCAAGGATATGCTTTGGGTGCTAAAGGGCTACCAAAAGGAGTAGTTGGAGATCCAGATACAGCTACCTTTCCAGCGGTAAATACAGAGACCGAATATGGTTGGGATATTAAGGTTAAAATGTCTGTGCCTATCTTTACAGGAGCACTTGGCTCTACTGAGATTGCTCGCAAAAATTGGGAACACTTTGCTGTTGGTGCAGCAATAAGTGGCGTTACCTTAGTCTGTGGAGAAAATGTCTGCGGAATTGACCCTGAGCTAGAACTTGACTCTAACCACAAGATTAAAAAAGCACCTGATATGGATAGACGCATTGAAACCTACAAGCGCTATCATAAAGGATATGGCGAGATATTAGTTCAGATGAATGTGGAGGATACCCGCTTAGGCGTAGCTGAGTATGTCCATAGCAAGCATGGATTAGAGACAATTGAGCTTAAATGGGGGCAGGGTGCAAAGTGTATTGGTGGAGAGATTAAGGTAAGGTCTTTAGAAAGGGCATTAGAATTGAAAAAGAGGGGCTATATTGTAACCCCTGACCCATCAGACCCTGTAATTCAGCAAGCCTTCCATGATACTGCCATCAAAGAATTTGAGCGTCATAGCAGGCTTGGGTTTATTGATGAAGAGAGTTTTTATAAAGAGGTTGAAAGGCTTCGCAATATTGGTTTTAAGAGAATAACCCTAAAGACAGGTGCTTATGGCTTGCGAGAATTGGCTATGGCTATTAAGTGGTCGTCAAAGGCAAAGATTGACCTTCTCACGATTGATGGTGCAAGTGGTGGAACAGGAATGAGCCCCTGGCGGATGATGGAGGAATGGGGTATGCCTTCCCTTTATTTACATGCAGCTTCCTATGAATTCTGCAAGAAGTTAGCTGATAAAGGCGAAAAAGTGCCAGATATTGCCTTTGCCGGCGGATTTTCCAGTGAAGATGGCGTTTTTAAAGCATTGGCTCTGGGTGCTCCATTTACAAAGGCGGTCTGCATGGGAAGGGCATTGATGATACCAGGAATGGTGGGCAAGAATATTGCCAAATGGATAGAGGAGGAGGATATACCCAAGACAGTTCATGAATACGGGACAACCGTTGAGAAAATCTTCGTCTGCTACGAAGAGGTAGCTAATCTGCTTGGCAAGGATGAGATGAAAAATCTTCCTTTAGGTGCACTTGGCATTTACAGCTATTCACAAAAGATTAAGGTAGGGCTTCAGCAGATTATGGCAGGAGCACGCTGCTTCAACATCAATGCCATTACCAGAGATGAGCTGATGTCATTGACGGAAGAATGCACTAAGGTTACCGGTATCCCTTATTTAATGGATGCTTACCGAGAAGAGGCAGAAAAGATATTAGCGGGGGGGGTTAGTTGATAAAGAGCCGCATTTAGATACCACAAAGTATCAAAACAGACAAAGGCGTTTGTTGGTTAATCTGGACAAACGCCTTTCGTTTTTTCAAAACAAAAAATGATAGTAATCTTTTGCTGTTTTAAGTTAAATTAGATAGATACCAGCAGAAAGGTATAAGGCTAGTCCATATCCCCTGCCTTAAAAAGATAGATATTTTGTGGCTTCTTTCCCTTTTTTCCTCTGGAATAGATGGGATTTTTGTAATTGCCTGTGATGAATGCAGAGATCTTGCCAAAGGAAGGGTTGAGTATGCAAAGAGGCTTCTTAAAGAGATAGGCTTAGAAGAAGAAAGGTTACAATTATATGAGCCAAAAGAAATAGGGAATATAATGGATAGGATAAAAGCCATCCCCAAAAATCGTATGGGTTTAGCTTTAATGGAACAAATGAAATCCGAAATTCGAAATCCGAAATCTTAAAACAAATTCAAATGACTAAAATTGAAAATTCAAAACAATATAATTTATTTGTTATGAGAATAAAGATTTGCCGTAAAGAAGCAAAAGAGAGTAAATATTGGTTGGAGTTGATAGATACAAACCATTCTGAAAACTCTAAAGTGTTAGAGAAAGAACAACAGGATTTAATTGAAGAAGCCATAGAATTGATGATGATTTTCAGTTCTATA
>JBFMDZ010000074.1 GCA_040753555.1 bacterium | reverse complement strand
AATCTTTATTCTCATAACAAATAAATTATATTGTTTTGAATTTTCAATTTTAGTCATTTGAATTTGTTTTAAAATTTCGGATTTTCAATTTCGGATTTCATTTGTTCCATTAAAGCTAAACACATACGCTTCCTTTGATATTGCCATTGGATGTCTCTACAAAATAGAGTGTGCCATCATCTGAAGCAACATAGACAGTTTTCTCATCAAGACTTAAGCTTGGAACAGAGAAGGGATTACTTATCTTTTTACTCCAGATAATAGTTGCCTTTGTTTCATCATCTCTAACGCATACGAGTTCGCCGGCTCTGGTGGCAACATAAATGAGTCCATTTGAATCAACGACACAGGAATGGATTACTTCTGCAAAAACCTGGCACCATTTCTGGTTGCCATTCTGATGGAAGGCATACAATTCTTCAGATACCGCCACATAGCTGGTGTTATTTAAACCAATGACTACAGAACAACCTTTGCTTTCAGGAAGCTGTTGAATCCATTTTAGATATGGATTATCTGGCCCAGGATACTCACCCCTTCCTGTGCGCTGGCTGTCATGCTGGAGCTGGGGCCAGGGAGCAACATCAACCCAACCCAAACTTGCCCACACCACCAACCAAACCACCAAAATAAACCTTTTCACCCCTCTTGCAAATATCTTAACACCTTCGTTAAAAATCAAAGATTAAAGCATTTTGCGGAATGCTGATTTTTATGCTTACAACCTGATGAAGTCGATTACCAGTTTAACTGCCCTCTCCACTTCTTTCATTCTAATGTCTGTTAGTTTCCCGAATCGTCTCATTAACCTTCCTGTATCAATGGTATATATCTGGTGGCATTTGACCACTGAATCTACTGTGAGTCCTCCCTCTCCTTTTTTTACAGAAACATTGAGGATACCGCGGCGTTTAACATCAGTCGCTTTTGATATAGCCAAAACAACCACTGTCCCAAATCCTGTCTGATTGATCGTATTGCTTTGGATGAGAAGGGCAGGCCGAATGCCTCTCTGTTCATGTCCTCTGGCAGGATTGAAATTTACCAACCAGATTTCTCCTCGATGAGGGAAGCCTAAGTCAGTCATGGTTTAATGCCTCCATCTGGGCGGGCAGAGCCAATTCAGCATCAGCAAGATCAGATTCATCCTTTAAAGAGCAGAATTCGACAACCTTCTTTCTCAGGTCATTTCGACTGAATTCATCCAGGGCCATTTCAATCAGTTGGCTCCGATTGACCTTTTTGTCGGCAAATACCCGGTTATAGATCTCGGGAGAAACCGATATTGTAAACCTGACCTTTCCCTTGTTCTTTAATGCAACCGCCATATCCTGTCACCTCCTCTTATAAAACTGATGATTATCTTTTATCATACATTTTATCATATTTATTTCAGTATGTCAATACCTTTTTCTCCAAACTACAATTTACTTCACCCTCACTGTAAAACTGACTGAACCGGACTGACCCGGCCCAACCTCATCTATAATCCACCTGATCTTTGTGGCAGATTGATTGAAGCTTTCTTGCCAATCTCCACCATACCAATAGCTTACCTCTGACTCTTGACTCTTAACCTCTGACTCTAATACTGTATTCTTCGGCAAAACATCAATAATAGAAACATCCATTGCTGTTGCTTGACCCTCATTTTTATAGGTTATGGTATAGGTTATTGTTCCTTTTGAATAGACCTTCTGTTTGCTTGCTTTCTTTGTGAGGGTGATTTTTGGAGAAGAGGGGGTTGTTGTTCTAGTTGCCACATTTGACAGGTCTGACCAATTTGGCACTTCATCTGCTGTTTTAATAGCAAACCAATAAGTTGTATTTGGCTGTAAGCCAGTAACAATGAATGTCTCTGTACCATAGGCAGGTTGGGTAACCTTTGTCCTTGTGCTAGTGGTAACTGAACCAAAGTTATCAGAGGTAATCGTATAGGTTGCCCATCTTAGATCATAGGTAGTGGCTGTACCTACATATCCATCATCACCAGGGGTTGTCCAGGTCAGGGTAATAGACCTTGAAGTTACAGTAGCAACAGAGAGGTCAGTAATGGTACCTGGTGGAGTAGCATCTGTTTTTACGGTGATGGTGATAGTCTCTACATCAGATAAACCAGGTTTCTCCTTTATCACCTGAACAAAGTGGATATATTCATCTCCATCTCGCTTAGAGTTTATCCTGAAGTCTGTGCCGGTTATAGTTCGTGATCCTTTTTCCAGTGATTCTGCCTCATTAAGGGTAGTTCCTCCAGGTTGGCGTTTAGCAAAATGGGCATCGGTTAAAGTGAAGGTGGCAGTCAACCACTGGTTGGTGTTATTTTTGGTAACGATACCAGCCTCTTTATAAATTTTATCTATTGCATCATACTCTAAGCTGAATGTGTCATTACCAGTATCAAAGTAGGTTACCTTAATCTCAATGGAATTAGAGCCACCATTGATAAAATTGGGATCTACCTGGAAATAGATATATGGATTGGAATCATTTGTCTTTCGGTATGTTTTGCCTAATATAGTTCCTTGCTCCGGTAATCCTTTATCTATTACATCCACCTGATAGAGCCCTTGGTAGAAATCGTTGCTACCACAGTTTTCAGAGAGGTCGGTTAGTTGTATCCAGATATTCTCTGCACAGTCTGGCTCAATCCCAACATGATTGTAAGCAAACCTTAAGTCCTCTTGATGGCTGGGCTCTGCTATATCGGCTGCATATATCTCTAAGAAATCAGGATGGGCTCTTAAGGCATTACAACTGGCATCTCTGAAACTACCTTGTTGTTCTGGTTGTGTCTTTGATGAACCCCATGCCTGATAGACTATATTGGTGCTCTGATGATACTTTCTGAACATCTTCTGTGCCCAATAATCATAATAACTACGAGCTTTATATGAGTTGTTCTGTAGCCAGCCTCCTTTTGAATTAAGATATGATGAGACCTCTTGCCACAGCCTTTCTTTCTCGTCCTCGTTCATTATCTCAGGTGCATTCAAGGCAAGACTGCAAGGTGTTTGATCAAATGCTTCTAAATTTCTATCTATAATCCACTTTATTGTCTCTTCATAGACATCATAAGAATAGCCTTCAGCTCTCCAGTAATCTGTCAGTGAACCTGCATCCTTACCCAAGGTCATCTCAGGGAATAACCCTATCTGGACATACAAAACATTGGGATTGCCATCATATTTTTCGCCAAAGGCTTCAACGAATTTTTTATACTTCTCCTTGAAGACAAGGTCCCATATCACCGGATAGGTTGTGGTTCTATCCCTTTCATCCCAATCAGGTGGCAAAGTGACTGTTCCATCTGGATTATACTGGATATACCTGGCACTTGGGCTACCCTTGAATACCCATTCAGGGGTTGCACACTTAAGCTCTGGACTCCAGCCTGCATAGGAAGATATATATACTGCCAGCCTTACCTTCTTTCCTGCCTCTGTCCAAATCTTCATGTCACCATCAATCACACTCCAGTCAAAAACACCCTCTTTAGGTTGAATATTACTCCATATGGTAGCAATCTTTGCTCCCGCAAGATAAGGATTGTCTATATTGGCATCTATATCATCATTCTTCCTGAATAGCTGGATGATTCCTCTCTCTTTTGGTTTCTCAAACTCACTTCTGTCTCTTGCCTCAAAGGAGATGGTGTAGGTACCTGCCTGACCATAAGCAGGTGTCCACTTAAAGGTCTGGGTCTTGGTATCAAAGCTTACCCCAGGAGGTAGATTAGAGGCAGAATAATGCAACTCATCTCCATCCAGGTCAGTAGCAGTAATGGTGAATTCTAAAAGTTCTCCTTCTTTCACCTCCTTATCTCCTATTGGATCTAACTGTGGAGGTTGATTAGATGCTTCCAGCGATGCAGAAAATATCCCCATAAGAAAAAGAACTCCCATCAAACTAACCAACAAAAGAAATCTCTTCATCTATCTCACTTCCACGCAGAAGCTGACTGTGCCTGATTCTGATGGTGCAACCTTTGGGATTATCCACCTTATTTTGCTTGCTTTTTGGTTAAAGGCTACATTCCATTGATTATCATACCAATAACTGACTCCAGACTCCTGACTCCAGACTCCTGACTCTAATACTGTATTCTTTGGCAAAACATCAATAATCACAACATCCATTGCTGTGCTCTGACCCTCATTTTTATAGGTAATCGTATATGTTATTGTTCCACCCGATCTTACATTCTGCCTATCACAGGTCTTTTTTAGGGTAATGGATGGCTTAACACTATACTCCTTAAACCCTTCCTGGAGTTGCCAGCCTGGATTTGTGTTTTGTGACCACTCATAGGCACCAACATCCCAAAATTCTCCAAAGGGACGGCTTGAGCAATTAAAATCATCAATCGGGGCATTATAATTTGCTGTCCCGGTATCCCGAAGACTGGCGTTAATCTTTGGATATAGGTTCACTATTCCTGAAGTAAGACAGGGGTTGATGAATTCATCCACTGGTGGATTACCAGGCGTTGAACCACTTACACTACAAGCACCATAATGCCGATTGTTGAAAAGTGTCCAGGAACCTATTCCATACGGTGTATGAATAGCAGTGGCAGATAAAGAATTTTGATAGCAGGCATTGTTTATGCAAACCAGAGGACTCTTATTCGACCTGGCATCCAGTCTAAGACAGGTTGTGGTAGCATAATAGACTGTATTGTTGCGGATATATAAATCATTCATTCCCCAGCCAGTATAACCACCGCCGGTATTGATACCATAGTTACAATTGAACACAATGTTATTCTCTATGTTTGTCTGTCCAACCGCAAATATGCCTTCACCTGGTGAATTCCAGATAACATTACGCCAGACGATGTTGTTATCAGAAGCCAAGGCTCTATCTGTTTTATAAAGAACAATCCCACCTCCTCTACAGTTATAGACAACATTATCCTGAATGATATTACGATAAGTTCCTCGTTTAAATTGTATCCCCCGTCCCCTATCTGCACTGGTGCAATCATGTATCCAGTTAAATTCTACCATGGAGTCATGAATAGGCGTTCCGCCTTCATGCTTACCAAGATATATCCCTTCATAATCTCTTATATGATGTATATGGCAATGACGAACAACCAGATATGAAAGCTCAACACCATTAAGATTGCAAGATATTCCATTACCAGTAAGGTCATGGAGATGTAGGTCTTCTAAAGTAATATGGTCTGATGTAGATTGTATCTTTATCCCATCAATCCCACTAACCGAAGAGGTATTTGTTATCTCAAGACCTTTGATATGGAGGAAACCTGAGTTATATATGTTTATCATATTGTCTGCGAATGAACCAGTAATTTTTACAATACCCCCTGTTGGAGCGATTGTAATCCAGGCTGAATCTGTTCCTTTTTTGTTACTAATACTCCAGCATGATGTGAAGTTATATGTCCCTGATTGAATAAGCAAGGTATCACCGGCGGTAAGCATATTCGTATAAGACCTGATTTCATTGATGGTTGTAGCCGTATAAGTAGCGGCTATTGAAGCTGCTGGAAGAAAAAATATAAAACTAAACCCTAAAACTAATCTCCTAAACATTCTTATTTTACCCTCACACTAAACGATAGGCTTCCCTCGCTTTGAGGTAAAACCTGAGGAATTACCCACCTTATCTTGGTTGTCTCTTTGCTAAAGGTAGATTGCCAATTGTTATCATACCAATAACTGACTCCCGACTCCTGACTCCAGACTCCTGACTCTAATACTGTTTTTTCTGGCAAAACCTCAACAATGGTAACATCTATTGCTGTGGTAGAACCTACATTCTTGTAGGTAATCGTATATGTTATTGTTTCACCAAAGACTGCCTTTTGTTTATTGGAAGATTTATTTAGAATAATATTGGATAAAGAAAATACATCAAAACTTTTCTCTATTGACCAATCAGAGGTAGAAAGCCCTGTGTCTATTGTTTGGATAGCCCAATAGTATGTTCCAGCAGGTAAATTAAGGGATAAGAAGCGGGATTTTAGACCAAGGTAGTTTCCCAGAAGGGGTGTTCCATATCTTTGTGAGACTACATCATCTTTACCCGGTGAAGTTCCCACCCTGATATTGTAATATAGCCCCTCCTTTGGCGTTTCTCTATCAGAACCATATCCCCAGCTTAATACTGCCTTGCCATTTATATAAGCGCTAGTTAGCTCAGTAGGTGGTAGGGGCTTCTGGTTTGGGTTATTTCCTCCAGTTATATCTGCTTCATCATTTAGATAAAGCTTGGGGATTGGATCACCACATAAGGTATGGGCTGCAGAAACAAGGTCTAAATCACCATCATTGTCAATATCTGCCCAGACAATTGTTCCGTTTTGCAGAGCTGGAAAGTCTACACCAATGTCAACAAACTCTCTTCCCTCTATGTTTCTATAAATCTTAAACATTGCATCACCTGAAACAAGTCCGCCACCCATCATAGCAAGGTCTATCCATCCATCATTGTCATAATCACCAAAGGCAATAGAGTTAATAGGATTTCCCTGAAGATTTATACTTTCATCCCAAATAAGCCTTCCTTTTGTATTCCGATATAGCCTTGTTGTGGTATAATGGTCTCCAAGTATTACTCCTCCAATAACAAGGTCAAGGTCAGAATCATTATCTATATCAGCCCAGTCAACAGAGCTCCAACTCACAGGTTCAATCTCAATATTTGTTTCTTGAAATATGCCAAAATTATTTTTGTATATCTTTGAGATTCTTCCCTTTGCGAACTCCTCGCCAGTAATGAATAAATCAAGATAGGAGTCATTATCATAATCTACAAAGGCAATATCTCCATCGTATATCTCATTCCCAAGGTTTTGTCCACTATCTATCATAATTCCATTTTCATTCTTATAGAGCTTAACATTGCTTCCTCTACCCATTATCGCAAGGTCGCAATCACCGTCATTATCACAGTCAGAAACTGTAATTTTCGTCCTGTAATCAGGAGCAAAGATGTTCATTTGAGAGTCAGGGAAAGAGCCTGCCTCATTCCTAATATCTTCCCTATATATTTTTGCCCATTCCATCCACTTCCAGTTACAACCAGGTCAAGGTCTGAATCCCTATCATAATCAAGCCACGCAAGGCAACCAAAAATTACGCCTGGAAAAACATTCCCTGAGTCTATAAATTTCCCATTGTTATTCTTGTAGATTCTTGTAATATCCCCCTCTCCTACCCCTTTCACCTTACCACAAATAGCAAGGTCTATCCAACCATCATTATTATAGTCTCCAAAGGCAACAAATGGGTCAAGGTGAAGGGGAGGGATGTTTAAATTCAGCATAACAAAGCCCTTTCTCTTTACAAAAAAGCTTCTTGTGGCTATAGAGCCTGATGAAAGCCCCCTTGCAGTAATTGTCTTTGTGCCAACAGGTATGGTAGGAATGCCAAAGCTTTGGTTAAATCTTCCTGATGGGTTAGATGTAGAGGTAGCAATTGTCTTTATCTCTCCAAAATCAATAGCTATAGACTCATTCTTTCCAAAGCCATAGCCATCTACTGATACCTGATTTTCCATAGAGGAATAAACCTCAATATGGGTATCAGTCTCATAGTATCCTGTAAAATCCTCTGAAAAGAGATCCTTGTCAAGGTCATAATGTCTTCTGGATGATGGAATAAACATCCAGCCTGTTCTGGATGGATAAATATCTACATATGGCGAGTTAATGGGGGCAGAGAGCTTATATAAACCATTTATGTCTGTATATGTTCTAATAGTTCTATTAATTTCATATAGATAGACAGAGACATCAGGGATTCCATTTCCATTCTTATTCCTGATATAGCCACTTATGATGCAGGCTGGCACGAGGTCAAAGGAAGCAAAATCTCCCTTTTTAGATAGGTTTGAATAAGCCACAACAATTATTCTTTCAAAGGCTTGTGGTGTAATAGAAAATGAACATGTAAATGCTCCAAGGTCTGATGTAAAACAAGAACTAATTCCAATATGTGTTCCAAAGTCAATATTTACAAGGGTAAGGGCTTCATAGCCTTTGCCAAAAACGAGTAGCTCTATTCCAGAATTACCCCTATTTGGACTAATAGAGATAGAATAACCTGTTGTTTTTCCAGTAGCTATGGATATTGGCGATTCATTTCCTGACTCATCCCTTGCCTTTATCCCTATCCAGTAAGCATAGTTTGGATTAAGTCCTGAAAGGATAAACTCCTCTTTTTCTCCTCCTGTTTTTGGAGATATTTCTTCCTTGACCTTATCTGCAAAAAACCAGGTTTTTTCATCCAAAGTAGAGGTTGAGTATCTAATTTCATAACCTGCGACTGTTCCTTGTATTCCATCATCCCCTGGGGCTGTCCAGGAAAGGAGAAGGGAATTATCACCCTCTATTTTTACCTTAAAATCATCTATCCTTGCAGGTGGAATTAAATCCTTTCTTGCAGCAATTGGATTAGATATGCCGTAATTTCCATCTTTATCATAAGCCTTTATAAACAAAAGCTCTCCCTCTGAATGTATGGTCATATCCAGGGTTTTTGGTGTTTCTAAAAATGCCTCTATTGGTGTTATTGTTCCACTATTTAGGCTAAAGGATATGCTCCCTGAATAAGGTTTATAAGATGATACACAAACAGAGAATGGCATACCTACCTCTACCATCCCTGGTGCATCTATGCTAAAAGAGCCTTTTTTCTTTGGATATACACCTCTATGGAATTGGTCATTGCAATAATATTGCCATTGGATATTATTTGGGTCTCCCTCAGAGGATAAAACATAAATTCCTCCCTTTGTTGCCCCATAGATTATCTCTGTTTTTCCATCCCTGTCTATATCAACTACAACAGGTTGGGAGAGAATTGACCCCTTTGTTTTTATTGGAAAGCCTAAAACTTTACTTCCATCCCCATTCAATCCCTCTATTGCTCCACCATAGTTGCCAACCAATATTTCGCAGGCACCATCATTGTCTATATCACCTATAGATATAGGCGTGAGATAGTTATTAGAAAAAGAAATAGGGAAGCCTTTTACCATCTGGCCATTGATATGAAATGCATATATTTTATTGTCATCCCGACTTCCAACAACTATTTCCAAATCACTATCTTTATCTATATCACCTATGCTTGGTGGAAAGGTTAAGTTTAGTTGTTCAGCCATTGCTGGCCATCCTGGGAATTGGCTTCCATCTTCTTTAATTACATTTACTTTGTCGGATGAAGAAAAGATTATTTCAAGACTACCATCTCCATCAAGGTCAGCAAGGGTAGGTTGGTTTCCATTTGTTTTAAACATAGAAATTCTTTTTCCATTATGCTTTAGAATGTAGGTATAATAGTCATAACACCATGGGTGGCCATCAACTGCTATTTCTAAATCCCCATTATTGTCTATATCGCCAACAGAAACACTCTTGTATGCTGAACCTGGTTCTGCTTTAGCTGGCCAATACCATATAAGCTCTCCATTTCCCTGGATGGCATACAACCAGGCACCTGAGCTTGTAATTATCTCCATATCGCCATCATAATCCAGATCAACAAGGCTGGGTGTGGTAAACTGTGTAAAGTCATCTTCTATTACTCCAAAAGGAAATCCCTTTACACAAGTGCCATTATGGTGGAAGGCGCGAAGGTAACTACCAGACATAAGGACTATCTCTAAATCAGAATCCCCATCTATATCACCCAAAGCAGGCGATGAGCTATGGTCATATATACACATCCCCCAAACACCATAGTAATCTGGCATCTCTACTGGCCAGCCAGGAAGTATCTTGCCACCCTCATCAAATAGGTATAGGCTAAGCCTGCCAAGTTCTCCCGTTGTTATTGCTATCTCAAGCTTGCCATCATTATTAACATCAGCTATTGTTGGTGATGTCCAGACTCTATCCTTTGTTATAAATGGCCATCCTGGTTTGTAAGATGTATTATCAACTAAATCTCTGAATATCTCCAGTAAAAACAAGGCTTTTTGGAAAGATCCCCTCTGTCTTTGCCTCTTTGTAGTATTTAAGGAATTCATCCCTCATCAAGGGGATGAGGTTTCCTTTTTCATCAACAAGGAGTATGGGAGTTTCTGTTCCAATGGTAAGTGGCTTTGGCACACAAGGAATCTTGTATTCTCCATCCATCATTATCACTTCAGGAAAAAACCTTTACATCAGAAATCTCTGCATCTGGTGGAAGGAGCAAGAAAAGCTCCTTTATCGGAAGAAGGGGATCTCCTGCTTTATATGAAGCCCTGCATCCAGGCGAGCGGACAATGGAATAATCAAGGCATCTTTCAACCTTTAATGGGTCAAAGCCAATCTCAAGAAATATAACATCCCTTTCAAACCCTGTTTTTGCGGTAAGACAAAACCCCCTACTTGCAAGAATAATTGCTAAAATAATCTTTTTCATCTATTTTAAATATAACCTAAAATCTTGCTTTTGTCAAAAAAATTAAAAGTCAATAATTAAATGACAAAAAAAAATTGACAAACAAGAATTTTTGTAGTATTCTTCTTTATGAAGATAATAAAAAGGAGGTTTTTAAGATGAGTGTGCCAAGCAAAGCGTATTGGGTCTTGTTGGTGAAAGTCCAACTTGGGCAAAGGCTAGCCACCAGCTCAATACTTAATTCCACATTCAGGGAGGTAACAAACTGAATGATGCTGGAAGGTAGGAGACATCGGGACACAACGCAAGTGAAGGGATTGAGCCCCGAAATTTACCATCGTGTCTTAAGGCCGATACTGTTCATTGAGGAGCAGGCAGAACTCTCAAAGCCGATATGGGCGAGGCTATGAGAGCCCGACGAGAGG
>JBFMDZ010000073.1 GCA_040753555.1 bacterium | reverse complement strand
AAAAATCACTATAAATATAGAAGGATAGAGAAGATAAAAGAAAAAAATGATGATTTTTAATGTGTTTAAGTTTTTACCGAGAATTACTAACATACAATATAACATTTTGATATAGTAACTACATAGCTTTACTTTTCATTGACTTGACCATTTTTGATAAATTATAATACAAAAAATGAATGTGGCAGTCAAAAATAAAAGTAACTATTTAGTATAATTTCTTCATATCTATTTAACTTTGTCGTAGATGAAAAATAATAGCACGCTGATGATGCGGATATTCGCAGATAGAAGATAGAAAAAAGAGAAAGAAATCAGCGAAAATCCGTTAAATCCGTATCATCCGTGTTCTATTCTTACGACTATTTTCATCAGTGGCTGAATAGTTACAATTATTTATTATTTCTTCTGTTACTTGAGATAAAGAATAATCTCCGCCTAAATCCTTTGGTAATATCCCTTTCTCCATTATAGAAGAAATGGCTTTTTCTATTTTTTCTGCACAATTTGCTTTTTTTAGATATTTAAGCATCATAGCTCCTGAAAGAATTGTGGCTATTGGGTTTGCAATATTTAATCCTGCATACTTTGGGCAACTTCCATGAACAGGCTCAAATACAGCAAAGTTATCTCCAATGTTTGCCCCTGGTGCTACACCAAGCCCTCCAATAAGCCCAGCACATAGGTCTGAGATAATGTCTCCAAATAGGTTTGTTGTTACAATAACATCAAAGCCTTCTGGCTTTTTTACTAATTGCATACAGGTATTATCAACTAGCTTATCCTCAAATTCAATATCAGGGTAAAGGGGTGCAATCTCTTTGGCTGTTTTTAGAAATAAGCCGCAGGTTAGCTTTAGAATATTTGCCTTATGGACGCAGGTTACCTTTTTCCTATTATTCTTCCTTGCATATTCAAAGGCAAATTTTATTATCCTTTCCGAGCCCTCTTTTGTTATTGTCCTTATGGCACAAGCAGAACCTCCTACAGAAAACTCAATCCCTGTATATAACCCCTCTGTATTCTCACGAATAATTGTAATATCTGTTTTATTTAAAAATGACCTTGCTGGTCTTACCCCTGCATAGAGGTCTAATGCCTTTCTTAAGGAGACATTAACCGATGTAAATCCATAGCCAACAGGCGTTGTTATTGGTCCTTTAAGACAGGTCTTATTTTTTCTTATGGATTCTAAAATTCCATCCATTATAGGAGCGTTATCCTTAAATTCTAAAGGAATCTCTTCCCACTCTATATCAGCTCCTGTTGCATCAATAACCCTTTGGCATGAACTTACAACCTCAGGTCCTATGCCGTCACCATTTATCAATGTTATTTTCATAGATTTATTATACAAAAATCCTTGCATTAAAACAAGAAATATGATTTAATGTATATGACTAAAGGCTAAATAATTATAAAATGATTGACTTTATAAAGGGAAAGGTTGCTATAAAAACACCAACATATGTTACAATTGATGTATCTGGCATTGGATATGGCTTTATTATCTCATTAAACACATTCTCAAGCCTTCCAGAAAAAGGATGTGAGGCAAGGCTTTTTGCCTATACAATAATTAAGGATGAGAAGATTCAATTGTTTGGGTTTATTAGTGAAAGAGAGAGGGAACTATTTTTAACCCTCATATCCATTACTGGAATTGGTCCAAAGATAGCCTTAAGGATTCTATCAGAGATAACACCAGATAATTTAGGAAAAATTATCCAAAAGGGAAGCGTATCTTCCCTTTCCAAGATAAAGGGAATAGGAGAAAAAACAGCAAAGAGGATTATCCTTGAGCTTTCAAATAGACTAGTAGAAAAGGAAGATAAGGATTTAGAAAATTCTTGCATCCAAGCCCTTATTTCTCTGGGCTATTCAAAAAAAGAGGCAGGCAATGCTTGCGAAAGGGCGTTGACAAAAAATCCAAAAGACCTTGAGGAATTGATAAAAGAGGCGTTAAAATAAATTAAGATTTAGAAATTTATCATAAGATGAAATGAAAGAAATAACATCGCCAGAGGCAGATTTTGAGGAAAAGGAGAGCGAGAATTCTTTAAGGCCAAGGGATTTTTCTGAGTTTATAGGACAAAACAGGCTTGTTGAGAACCTTAAGATATTTATTGAAGCAGCAAAGAAAAGGAATGAGCCCTTAGACCATACCCTTTTTTCAGGTCCACCTGGCTTGGGAAAGACAACATTGGCAGGGATTATAGGAAAAGAGATGAAAAGCAATATCCTTTCAACATCAGGGCCAATATTGGAGCGCCCCGGAGATTTAGCCTCTATACTTACAAATTTAAAGGAGTTTGATTGCCTATTTATTGATGAAATACATAGGATAAACAAGGCTGTTTCTGAGCTTTTATACTCTGCTATGGAGGATTTTAACATTGATATTTTGCTTGGAAAGGGAGCATCTGCGAGGAGTATAAAACTTTCCCTTCCAAAATTTACCCTGATTGGAGCTACAACAAGGCAGGGTATGCTTACCTCACCTTTAAGGAATAGATTTGGAATATCAGAGGTTGTTTCTTTTTATTCAATAGATGATCTCTTTTCTATTATTCTTCGCTCTTCTCGTATTTTAAATATAGAAACAGAAAAAGATGCTACCCATTTGATAGCAAAAAGGGGAAGGGGAACACCAAGGATTGCAAATAGGCTTTTAAGAAGAATAAGGGATTATGCACAGGTAAAAGGCACAGGAAGGATAACAAGACAGATAGCAGAGGAAACATTAGAAAGGCTTGAGGTTGATAGATTTGGCCTTGATTCTATGGATAGAAGGATTCTTGATATTTTGATAAATAAATTCCAAGGAAGGGCTATTGGAATAAAAACCCTCTCTGCTTCATTAGAGGAGGATGAAAGGACAATAAGTGAGGTATATGAACCATATCTTTTAAAAATAGGTTTTATAGAAAGAACACCAAAGGGAAGAAAGCCAACAGAATCTGCAATTGCCTATCTAAATCAATGAAAGCCCTTGCCCTTCTATCCGGAGGACTTGATTCAACCCTTGCGATAAAGGTTATTCTTAACCAAGGAATAGAGGTTTCTGCCCTAAATTTTATCAGCCCATTTTACCAATGTAATCGCAAGAATGGATGTGATTTGGAATCAAAGAAGGTGGCTGATTTATTCAAAATCCCCCTCAAGGTAGAAAGGTTAGCCGATGAATATCTTGAGATGGTCAAAAATCCAAGATATGGCTATGGAAAGAATATAAACCCTTGCATTGATTGCAGAATCCTTATCTTTAAAAAAGCCAAATCTTATATGGAGAAAATCGGTGCTAAATTTATCATTACAGGCGAGGTATTGGGAGAAAGGCCAATGTCTCAAAAAAAGGATACAATGAGGCTAATAGAAAAAGAATCTGGTCTTTTAGGTCTTGTTTTAAGACCACTTTCAGCAAAATTGCTTGCTGAAACTATACCTGAGATTGAAAGATGGGTTGATAGGGAGAAATTATATGCTATATCTGGAAGGAGCAGAAAGCCACAAATAAAATTGGCAGAAGATTTTGGAATAAAGGATTATCCAGCGCCAGCGGGTGGATGCTTACTTACAGACTTTGGCTTTGCTTTTAGAATGAAGGATTTGATGAAATATAGCCCTAATTTTAACTTAAATGATATTGAGCTTTTAAAGATAAGCAGGCATTTCAGGCTTTCTCCATATTTTAAGCTTATTGTTGGAAGGAATGAAAGTGAAAATATAAGGCTTAAAAATTTAGCAAAAGATTCTGATATTATCTTTGAACCAGCTGAAAATGGACCCCTTGGATTAGGAAGGGGAGAATTTGTTGAGGAATGTCTTTTGCTTTCTTCTAAAATTATTGCAAAATATTGCCACAAAGAGACAATGGTATCCCTTCAATCAAAGGAAATTAAACGCCAAATTATGGCACATAAAGAAGAAGATGTTAAAAAATGGATGATAATTCCTATTGAGAAAATTTAGGAAAAAGGCTATAATATAAAGCAAAATGAAAGAAAGAACAATTGTAAATATTTATTCAGAAGCATTGGAGAGGTCTATTACGGGAGCAATCCTTAGCATGATAAGGTTTATGGCAGAGGAAAATAAACCCATTACCTTTATTGGTGCTGATATCTATAGATTAACAAAAGAATTAGCATCTGATTTTTGTAAAACCCTGACACAAAGGAAAACAAAGGATGAGCAGGAAATTCAGGATGCCTTTAAAAAAATGCTTCTTGACGAAAATTTTAATAAGAGCAAATATAATGTAAGGAGGATATTTAACCTTGTTATTGAAGGAGATGATGTAATTGAGAGGATAAACAATCTTGTTGGTGATATAAGGCATAGAAATGGAACAACAATCCTTGGAAAATTTGGATTCTTTTATAGGGAGAAAGATAAAATAATATCAGAGTTTCCTGTTTCTTGTCCTTCTTGCAAAGAAGAGGCAGAGAAACAAATTAACCTTTTTTGGAATAAATACAAGTATTTAGGAAGTCCTGTAAGTGGTGCGATAAAATACCCTAAAGAAAAAATAAAGGATGTAGAGGAAAGTGTTGTGATAATTAAACCAAATGCCTTTGATAAACCCTATGACCCAAGAATTGGCGATGTTATAGACATCCTTTCAAAGACAGGTATGTTTATTATTGCGGCAAAGATTCAAATGCCAGAAAAAGAGCAGATGGAGGAATTTTATGCCCCACATAAGGGTAAGTATTTCTTTGAAGCCTTGATAAATTTTATGAGCAAAAAGAGGTCTTTGGCATTGCTCTATGAAGGTATAGGTGCAAGAAAAAAGATAAGGGATGTGGCGATGAGCATTGTCCGTGATAACTATACAGATTCCCTTACTGAAAATACAATTCATACCTCAGATAATGAACAAGATTTCATAAGGGAAAAGAAAGCCCTTGATTTTGGAACAAATGTGTTGTTGCCAGAATGAAAGAGGCTTTTCTTTATGAAAAAAAAGATGATTTTGTAGAATGCCATCTATGTAGCCATAGGTGTAGAATAAAACAGGGGAAAAGGGGAATTTGCGGGGTAAGGGAGAATAGAGATGGCATCCTTTATAGCCTTGTCCATAACCTTGCTTGCTCCTGTAATATTGACCCAATTGAGAAAAAGCCATTCTTTCATTTTCTTCCTGGCTCATATTCTCTCTCTGTTGCTACTGTTGGATGCAATTTGGCTTGCAAATTTTGTCAGAATTGGACAATATCGCAAGCTCCAAAGGATGAAGATGGAATATTTGGAGAGGAATTGCCTCCTTCAAGAATAGTTAAAACGGCGAAGGTAAAAGGTTGTAAAAGCATATCCTATACATACACAGAACCAACCATATTCTTTGAATACGCCTTTGAAACAGCAAATATTGCAAAAAAAGAGGGGCTTTATAACAATTTTGTAACAAATGGATATATGAGCCCTGAAGCCCTAAAGATGATTGCTCCATACCTTGATGCGGCAAATGTTGACCTAAAGGGAGATGATAATTTTTATAAAACCCTTTGCAATGCAAGACAAGAACCTGTCCTTTCATCCATAAGGTTAATGAAAGAGCTTGGGATTTGGGTTGAGATAACAACCCTCCTCATTCCAGAAAAAAACACATCATCTGGAATACTTTCTGATATTGCAAAATTTATTAAGGAAGTTGGAGAGGAGACGCCCTGGCATATCTCAAGGTTTCATCCAAATTACAAGATGCTTGATATCCCACCAACACCCATTTCTTTTATTGAAAGAGCAAGAGAAATTGGGAAAAATGCTGGCTTAAGGTATGTCTATTCTGGAAATATACCAGGAGACCCAGGGGAAAATACATATTGCTATCAATGTAAAGAACCCATTATTAATAGAATTGGCTTCTCTGTCCTTTCCAATAGCTTAAAGGATGGAGTCTGCCCTAATTGCAAAGCAAAGATAGATGGGATTTTTGAATGACAATTATATTCCTTTTTGGTTTAATAAGTCTATTGGGAGATATTATTTATGAAGGAGGAAGAAGCGTAAATGGGCAATATTTGAATACCTTGGGAGCAAATGCTACAATTGTTGGCTTTGTGGTTGGTATCGGCGAGCTAGCTGGCTATATCATTCGTTTGTTTTCAGGATATATCTGTGATAAGAAAAAGGCACATTGGCTCTTTGTAATATGTGGTTATAGCTTACTTGTTTCTGTCCCCTTGCTTTCCATTTCAAGCTATTGGCAATCTGCACTAATATTCATCGTCCTTGAAAGGATAGGTAAGGGATTAAGAAGCCCCGCAAGGGACACCCTTTTATCCTATGCTACAAAAAGGGTAGGTAGAGGTTTTGGATTTGGTATTGCAGAGTTTTTAGATAATATTGGTGCGGTAGTAGGCCCTTTGATTTTTACATTTTTCTTTATTGCCGGTCCTTCTTTAAAAACAATTTCTGACTACCAGAATGGCTATAGCTTGTTTTGGCTTCCATTTACATTGCTCATTATTGTTTTGTTTATAGCATATTTCAAGGTAAGAAACCCAGAAGAACTTGAAAAAGTAAGCAAAAATGAGCCTTCTAATCTTACTAGGATATTCTGGCTATACTCTTTTTTTACATTTATTACTACCATTGGCTTTGTTAGCTTTGCTATAATAGGTTATCACTTAAAGGTAAATAAAATATTATCGGATGCCCAAATACCTGTTTTTTATTGCCTTGCTATGGCAATAGATGCAATGTTTGGAATAATAATTGGAAAGGTCTATGATAATATTAAGATGAAATATCAAAATTCTCATTCTGGATTGTTAATCTTGGTGGGAATTCCTATCCTTACAGCCCTAATTCTTCCTTTTGCCTTTTCATATAATACCTCCTTAATAATGATTGCAATGCTTTTTTGGGGTTTAGTAATGGGCTCTCATGAGGTGATAATGAAGGCAGGGATTGCTGATATAACCCCAATAAATAAAAGAGCAACAGGATATGGCATTTTTAATGTAATATATGGATTAGCAATGTTTATAGGAAGCCTCTTGGCTGGATATTTGTATGATATTTCTATTTCTTTGATGATATTGGTTCTAATTTGCATTGAGGTTTTACCAATACCATTATTTTTCATATTAAAGAGGGAAATTGTATAGCGAATACAAAAAAAGGTTATATATTATCTGGTTATTCCTTGGTATTCTTGGAGCCCTTCTTTTAATAAAGCTCTTTTATATCCAGGTTTTAAAAAACAGGGAATTAAAAAAGAAGGCAGAAGATATCCATATAAAAGAAAGGGTTTATACCCTTCCAAGGGGAACAATATTTGATAGAAATGGCAATATCCTTGCTATGAGTGCAGACACTGTGTCCATCCTTGTTCATCCAAAGGAAATAAGTACAAAAGATTATTTTAGGGTTTTAAAGGTTTTGGGAATTAAACAATTGAATTTAAACAAAAATGGAAAGTCTTTCTGGCTTAAAAGGAGGCTTCCAATAGAGAAAGCAGAAAAAATAAGAGAAAAAATAAAAAAAATTAAGGGGATTGAATTTCTTATTGAGCATAAAAGGTATTATCCATATAACACAATAGGGGGAAACCTTCTAGGATTTGTGAAATTTGAGGATGATGCAAGGAAGATAATTGGAATGTCAGGGATTGAATTAGGGTTTAATAAGTATCTTTTAGGTTCTTCCCATAATCCTAAGATAATGAGGGATGGACAGGGAAGAATTTTATATACAAAAGAGAGATTTCCTGAAGAATTAAAAGGAGGGGATATTTATCTTGCAATAGATGTAAGGCTTCAGTATATTGCTGAAGAAGAGCTTAAGAAAAGCTGTCAAGAATATGAAGCAAAAGGCGGTGTTTGTATTATTGGAAATCCAAAGACAGGAGAGATTTTGGCACAAAGCACAATCCCAAGTTTTGACCCAAATGCTTATTCAGTTTGGGAAAAAGAGATGTGGAAAAAAATACCAAAAGAAACCAGAAAGAATAAGGCAGTTTCTTTTGTTTTTGAACCAGGCTCTCTCTTTAAACCAATTATAGCAGGAATTCTTCTTGAAGAGGGATTGGTAAAAGAAGATGACAGATTTTTTTGTTCGGGAGAATATAAGGTAGGCAATAGAAAGATATGTTGTCCCCATAAGCATGGGGCTCAATCATTCAGGGATGTCCTTAAGAATTCCTGTAATGTTGGAATGAGTCAAGCAATAGAAAATTTAAAAGATGAAAGGCTTTTGTTTTACCTTTCCCAATTTGGCTTTGGAACAAAAACAAATACAGGAATAATTGAGGAGGAGGTAGGGATATTCTCCAAAAAGATGACAAAGATAAGAAAGGCAAATCTTTCATTTGGCTATGGAATTTCTGTAACACCCATTCAGCTTTGGCTTGCTGTATCTTCCTTCTGCAACAATGGCATTCTTTTCTCTCCAATTGTTGTAAGGAGCATTTTGTTAAACAATAAGATTATTAAGGAAGAAAAACCTACACCTAAAAGGGAGGTTTTGTCACAAGATACCATCAATAAACTAAAGGATATGATGGTTTCAATTGTTGATGAAGGAACGGGCATAAATGCAAAAATAGAAGGATATAAAATTGCAGGAAAAACAGGAACAGCAGAGAAAGCAATAGGAGGAAGGTATAATAGTAGCAAGATTGTTTCATCATTTATCGGATTTTTTCCAGCAGATAATCCAGAGATTCTCATATTAGTTATTTTGGATGAGCCAAAAAAGGCACATTATGCAAGCATTGTTGCCGCTCCTTGCTTCAAGAGAATTGCAGAAAGGGTTATATTTTTGGAAAAAATTAAAAAAGGGCTATAGAATGTAATTTACAATTTAGCCTTTACAATTTACAATATCTATATGTTTCTTGTTTTTCTTGTAATTTTTATCCCAACGCTCCTAGAGGCTCGTGTTGATACAGGCGCAGATTTTCTAAAATTTATAACAGGGGCAAGGGCAACAGGCTTGGCTGGTGCAATTGTTGGCTTGGCAGATGATGCATCAGCCCTACATTATAATCCTGCAGGGCTATCTGATATAGGAAATCAGGAAATTCTCTTTATGGAGAGCGAGGCAATTATGGAATGTGGATATGAATACCTTGGGTATGTAAAAAGGATTAGTGAAGATACAGGGATTGGATTTTCTGTCCTATATTTTCATGCCCCAAAGATGGAAAGATTGGATTACTTGGGCATGGTAGTTGGAGATGTAGAATATAGCGACCTTATGGCAAGTCTTTCTTATGGAAAAAGAATAAGAGAAAATTTATCCTTTGGCGGGACAATAAAGGGAATTTTAAGGAAGATAAGCCCGGATAAGGATTCTACAGGTGCAATTGATGTTGGGCTTCTTTATAAACATAAAGATAATATGAAATTTGGTCTTTCAATACAGAATATTGGTCCAGATATATGGGGAGATAAACTTCCAATGTTGGCTCAGATAGGAGGGTCATTCAGGATTGAGAATCTTTTCTTAACATCTGCAATAAGCCATCACCTCCTTTCTAATTCTAGCTTTGAATATAGGGTCGGTGCTGAATATTGGTATTGGAAAGGTCTTTGTCTTCGCGCAGGATATTACGCTCTTGAAGGAGACCTAAAAGGTGCAACATTGGGATGTGGGGTAAGATTAAAAAACTGGCTTCAGCTTGACTTTGCCCAATTTCCAGCAAGCCTTAACAAACCACTCCAGGGCTCCCTCATTATAAGATTTTAGCTTGGCAAAAAAAATTAAGAAAAAAAAGAGCAAATTATTCCTCCTCCTTCCAATTTTAGCTATCTTTGTTTTATTAACAGCCCTTTATGATATTTATTTTCCAAAGGATATATCAGGAAAACCAAAGACAATTAGTATAAGAAGGGGTCTTTCTGCAAAAGAAATTGCAAATCTTCTTAAAAATGAAGGGATTATAAGAAATAAATACATATTTTCATCCCTCATAATCCTTAAAAATAAGGAGAAGGACATAAAAGCAGGAGACTATGAAATTTCCCCTTCTTTGAATATGATTGACATTCTTTCGATCTTGACTAAAGGAAACAAAATAAAATCCTGTTTTACAATTCCCCCTGGATATAATATTTATCAGATAGCAGATATGCTTTATGAAAAGGGATTTATAGATAAAAAAAGGTTTTTCAATCTTTGCTTTGATAGGGAATTTATCTTGAAGCTAGGTTTCTCTGTTAATACCCTAGAAGGGCTTTTATTTCCCGATACATACTGTGTATCAAAGGGAATGAAGGAAGAGAAGATAATAGGAATAATCATTGAAAGGTTTAAAAAGGTATTTAAAGAAAGTGATGTCCGAATAGCAAAAAAAATGGGGTTTTCCATCTATCAAATCCTTATCCTTGCCTCTATTATTGAAAAGGAAACCTCATATTATAAGGAAATGCCCATTATCTCTGCTATTTTTCATAATAGATTAAGAAGAAATATGAGGCTTAATAGCTGCCCAACGGTTATCTACAGCCTTTTTCCCAATTTTGATGGGAATCTAAAAAAGGAAGACCTTGAAATTTCCTCTCCCTACAATACATATAGGCATAATGACCTTCCTCCATCCCCTATTTCAAACCCTTCAATCTCTGCTATTAAAGCCGCATTAAATCCAGCTTCTACTGATTACCTATATTTTGTCAGTATGAATAATGGAAGGCATAAATTCTCAAAAACACTAGCTGAACATAATATTGCTGTCTCAAAATACCAACCAAAAATAAAATGAGAGTAACTATTCAGTCATTACAGAGAGAAACGGAGAATGGATGAATTGGAGAGAGGGAGAAGGGGAGAAAGGGAGAATCTTAAGAAGGGGAGAAATTTCTCCGTTTCACAGAAAAAGGGGAGAATGGGTGAAAAAATACAAAGCTATAAAGACTTAAAAGTTTATCAAAATGCGATGAATACAGCTATGGAAATTTTTAA
>JBFMDZ010000072.1 GCA_040753555.1 bacterium | reverse complement strand
TAAAGAGATAAAAAAGATGTTGCTTTTGGATGAGGTAAGTATAAACAATTACAAGAAGATATACCAGGAAAAGGGAATAGATAAGCTATTGGATGTAAATTATAATGGCTATTCTTAAAAAGTTGTCAAAAGCCCCAAGAAGAAGAATTAAAAAGCCATCTAAAGAAGCATTTAATAAGGTCGGCAAAGGGGATATGTGAGATTGTTAAACAAAGATTTGGGAAAAAATATACCTTAAGTTGGAAGGTTTGTCTTTTACATAGATTAGGATTTGTATACAAGAAAACCCGATTGGTTCCCTGTAAGGCTAATAAAGAAAAACAAGAAGCATTTGTTAAGAAATATGAGGAACTAAAAGCCAATAAGGAAAAAGATGATAAGATATACTTCATAGATGCCGTTTGTCCCCAATATAACTCAATGCCAGGGTGGGAGACGGAATAGAAAAGGGAGAGGAAATGCAAACTTTAAGTAATAGTGGTCGTTCATAAGGATAATCAGGGATGGTGCTTTAGACATTGAAACAAAGAAGATTATAGAAAGAGAAGATGATACAATTAACTCCTTATCTTGTAAGAAGTTGTTTTAAGAAAATAGAAAAGCCAAGCCCAAAGGCAAAAAATATCAAGGGAATAGCTGACAATGCCAAATATTACCATTTAAGAAGAAATAAAAGAGTATCTAACAAACTTTAAGGATAAAACCCATTGAGCGTGTATGGAAATTCTTCAAGGGTAAAGTAATAAGAGGCAAATACTATGAGAGATTTGATAAGTTTAAGGCTATAGTTCATGAATTCTTTGAGAATTTTGGAAGTTATAAAGGAGAATTAGAGAGCTTACTGACAGAAAAATTTCAGATAATAGGGGTTGTTGACACTTGAAAACCAATTTTGTTTGCGTATAGTTGTCTTATTGGGCTATCGCAAATAGGTCTCTTTGAATTACTAAAAGAGTTATTTTTAGAGGTGTACACTCCAGATGCCGTATATGATGAAGTTGTTGTCAATGGAAAAGGTGAGGCAGGCTGTGAAGATACAGAATGGGCTATAAAAGATGGTTGGATATTAAAGAAAAATGTTAATGATAGGGTAGTTGTTGATGCTTTAACACCCATCTTGGGGAAAGGGGAAGCCGAGGTTATTATTCTTTGTAAAGAATTAAATCTTGATTATGCCTTAATAGATGAAAGAGCAGCAAGGAATATGGCAGAGCTGATGAATGTAAATACAATAGGGGTTTTAGGGATTATAGATTTAGCAATTGAAAGAGGATTTCCTATAGACAAAAAGAAAGTCGTTGACCAATTGAAAGATTTAGGGTTTAGAATAAGCGATAAACTTTATAAAAAAATGTTTTCCAATTCAAAATAAAATTTTTGCTGCAATGTAATTCCATTATGAATGAACGAAAAATCTTTAGTGTTTTTGAGTTAACAACCCAAATAAAGCTCATTTTGGAAAGCGCATTTCCATCTATTTGGGTCTGTGGCGAGGTGTCAAACATAAAAACAGCAAGCTCTGGCTATACATATTTTACACTAAAGGATGCCCTTTCCCAGATAGATTGTGTTGTATTTAAAAAAGGCTTAAAGATTCCAAAGGATGGAGAGCACATAAATGTTTATGGAGAAATAAGTGTTTATGCAAAGAGGGGGACATATCAGATAATTGTCTCCTTTATTGAGCCTGTTGGAAAAGGGTTGCTCTGGCAGAAATTTGAGGAATTAAAGGAAAGGCTTAAAAAAGAGGGGTTGTTTGAGGCAATACATAAAAAACCCATTCCATTTTTACCAGAGAGAATTGGAATTATTACATCCCCAACAGGTGCGGCAATTAAAGACCTTTTAAAGACGCTTCCAGATATAGAAATAATCATATATGGCGTAAAGGTTCAAGGAGAGGGGGCAGCAGGTGAGATTGCCTCTGCAATAATAATGATGAATAAATTAGAAGAAAAGCCAGATGTTTTAATTGTTGGAAGGGGTGGTGGTTCATTGGAGGATTTATGGTCATTTAATGAAGAAATTGTTGCAAGGGCAATATTTGCATCAGAAATTCCTGTAATCTCTGCTGTTGGCCATGAGACAGATTATACCATATCTGATATGGTTGCTGATATAAGGGCGGCAACGCCAACACAAGCTGGCGAGATTCTTAAGAAAATAAGGGAGGATATTAGCCAAAGAATGAAACTGGCAAAAGAGAGGTTAATTAGGGCAATGGGAAATATCGCATCCAAACAAAAAATGAGAATATTTGCCATATCCTCATCCTATCCATTTAAAAAGCCATTCTTTAGAATAGAGCAAGAAAGGCAGGAGATTGATGATTTGTCCCAAAGCCTTGAGAGGGCTATTTCAGCCATTTTTTCCTCTCTTAAAATAAGGCTTGCAAGGCTAGAGGTTATAACATCCCTTAGCCCAGAGGCAATATTAAAAAGGGGCTACAGCATTACATACAAGGATGGAAAGGTGATAAAGAATGCCCAAGATGTAGCCGAGAATGATAGGATAAATATAAGGCTTTATAAGGGAGGGATAGATGCAAATGTGATAAAAAGTCAAAAGTCAAAGCAAGCCCATTTATTTTGATAAAAGCCTGAAAGCAATGGATATACCAATAACATTAGAAGCCCACCCTGCAAGAAGGGGAGAAATATCCAATTGACTAAAAAATAGCATCCCTTCCCAATAAATAAAGGAGATAAGCAGGGCAATCCCTATATTTCCATATAGCCCAAATTTTAAACCACTTGTAAGCATTGAAAGACCAATCATTGCTAAAACAAGGCTTGAGAATGAAAATGCTACCTTAAAATGAAGCTCCTCAATATAGTTTTTATCTTCTATTCCATACCTCTTTGCAATCCTAATTGCCTTAAAAAGGATGCTTGGTTTCATTAGCTCATAGCTGGATTCTGTAAAAAGTCTAATTTCATCAGGCTTTGGAAGGCAAAAATTTAATATAGGGATATTTTTCTCTTGCTCTACCTCTCCCCTTTTTATCCTCCTTTCTATTCCGCTTGTAAGATGCCATTTTCTATTTTTGTATTCACATATTTTTGCCAATATTATAAGGTCTTCCCTTTGAATCTTAAGGTTTTCAATTGTATTTTTTTTTAGAGAGCCAATGTGAACAAAGGCATTAGAGAGCTTAAGAGAAATGGGTTTTTCTTCGCTTATAACCCCTTTTATTTCATTTTTAAGGATGATATGGCTTTTATTGGATTGAGGGATAAGAAATTCAGAAAGAAAAACTAAAGAAAGGCTTAATAAAAAAAAGAGGCAAATGACTGGAAAAACAATAGCCCTTTTTGGTATCCCTGATGAGAGAAGAATCTTAAGCTCACCCTTTGCAAACCTTGTTCCTAAAGAAAGAATGCTTATGATTGCTGATATTGGAAAGGTGAATAAAAGATTTTGGGGAATATTAAGGCTTATGTATTTTAATATAACAAGAAGATGTGGTTTATATGTGAGAAAGAGATCAAGAGAAGAAAAGGTATATCCAATAAGAAGAAGACCATTTGTCAAAAAAAGGGTGATAATAAATGGCTTGATAATGGTTGTAAGGAGGTATTTAGAAAGGAGGGTCATTTTAAAAGCTTAAAGAAAAATGGAATACCGCATATTCCAAAAAGCATATTTGGAAGCCATAGAAAAATTGGAGAAATAGCCCCTTTTTTTGATAGTGCCTCACAAAAGATAAACACAATGTAATACAAAAGGATAATTATGGTTGATGCTCCTAACCCAAACATCCTCCTTTCTTTTTTTATCTTTATACCAAGTGGAATAGCTATTAAGGAAAGGAAAAAACAGGCAAAGGAAATGGAAAGCCGTTTATGAAGCTCTGTTAAAATATAGGGGTTCTTTTCTTTTCTTTTTAGCTCAGAAAGTGTAAGGTGAGAGATTGATGTTTTTTCGGAAAGCACCTTTATATCAATTGGAATATCAAACGAGCTAAATTTCATTATATGATACATCTTTGGGTCATTTTTATCAAGCTCATGTAGAGAGCCTTGTTCTAATAAAAGAAGCTCATTCTCCATCCTTCCCTTTTTTGCAAATATTATCCTTTCTCCTTTTCCCTCTGTTATGTATATATCCATTAGTTGACTATCCTTTATCCTATCCACATAAATTTCTTTATCCTCTATCTTTACAAATGTCTTCTCCTCAAGCAACATATCCTTTTTGGTTATCTTATCAGAGAGTAATTTAAGAGAAAACCCTGCAAGCGGAGAGATATATCCATTTATAAACCTTGCAAAAAATGAAAGAAAAAGGGAAAAAATAAGGATAAATACAATTGTTCCTCTCATACTAATACCCGATGATTGCAAAGTAACTATATGGGGAGAAAGCCTTGATAAACCTGTTATTAAGCCCATAAGAAATGCCATTGGAAGACCCATCCCTAAGGCTTGTGGGATAAGTAAAAGGAAAATTTTAAATGTATCAAGGGAAAATCCAAATTTAAGGATAGAAAATGCGCTCTCCATTGTTAAGATAAAGATAAAAAAGAGGCAGGAGGCAAGAAAAATAATGCCTATCTCCTTTATAATGTATTTATAAAATAGCTTCATTATCTTAATTTATGATAGATTTCCTCAAATATTCTGTAAAACCTTGTCTTTGCTATTTTTGAAACAAGCCTATTAGAGATAGAGCTTTTCAATCCAATTGCCTGATTTGGGCAGGATTCCTGGCAACAATAACATCTAATACATAAGGCATCATTTATCTTTGCTTTCTGTTTTTCTATTCTAATTGCACCTTGTAAGCATACATTGACGCAAGTTCCACAGGCATTGCAATTATTTCTTATAACAGGCTTTACAGTAAGAATAGGCTTAAGGTAAGAACCAAGCCATCCCCAAGGGGAAGCAGATGTAGAAAGGGAAAATGGTTTCTTAAGGATAAGGTTTTCTATTGGTTCAGAGAAGAATTCTGCATTTTTAAGCAAACCTTTCCTTTCGTCAAAGCCCGGGATGAGAGAATATGGAATACCAACAATCTTTAAGGCAACAAGGTCAGCAAGGATAGGATCTTCGCTTATAATAATTACGCCAACCTTTCTTAAATTTCCATCTGCTGGACCATCTCCATCCATTCCAATTATCCCATCCATAATTGTAAGAGAGGGTTTTTTAATTGTCTCTAAAAGACTAAATAGCATCTTTGAAAAGCTCTCCTTATCTTTATGTGTTGAGTGGTAGGAAAGCTTTGTAAGACCTGGGATTAAACCATAGAAATTCTTTACAGCCCCAGTTAGAATTGTTAAGGTGTGTGTCTTAAGCTTTGGAATATTTATTATAAAATCGCAATCATTAGCTGGCTTTATTATATCAAAATAGTCCATTTTTATTGAAGATGTATCATAATTTAATATGGCATCCTCTATTTCCATTCCACAGGTTTCGTATGTTCTCTTTAAAGACCATTTGGTGTAAGAAATGCCCATACCTGGGCTATCAGCAATTATTGGGTTTGCTCCACATTCTTTAACAAGCCTTGCAATTGCCTTTACAATGGATGGATGCGTTGTTATATGCCTCTCTGGCTTATAAAATCCAAGGAGATTGGGCTTAAGGAGGACATTATCGCCGCTTTTTATAAATTGTGAAATTCCACCAATTGCCTCAATGCCCTCCCTTATTTTTTCCTCTGTCTCATCATAGGACTTTGCAGAAACAAGACAAATTTTCATAAAATCTCAAGGCTTACATCTAATGCCTTTGCACTATGGGTTAAGGCTCCTATAGATATAATGTCTGGATTAAGGATTGCTACTTCTTTTACATTTGATAGATTTATACCACCTGAAACCTCTATCTTTATTCCCTTGTTTTCCTTTCGTATAATGAAAATCGCCTCTTTCATCCTTGGAATATCGAAATTATCAAGCATAACAATA
This sequence comes from bacterium, assembly GCA_040753555.1. NCBI lineage: Bacteria > bacterium. The sequence goes on along the minus strand of JBFMDZ010000072.1, from coordinate 5,029 downwards.
TCAGCACCTTGTGATATCGCCTCCCTTACTTGCTCTATGTTTTCTGTTTCTACCTCTATCTTTTTCTTTGGATGTTTTTCTTTTACCTTTAAAATTGCCTCTTTTATTCCACCTGCAACCTTTAGGTGATTATCTTTTATTAAAATTTCATCAAATAGACCAAATCTATGGTTGTATCCACCACCTATTCGGACAGCATATTTCTCCATCCTCCTAAAGCCCGGTGTTGTTTTTCTTGTGTCATATATTTTAGAACAAGATGCAAGCTCAACAAATTTTGATGTAAGGGTTGCAATTCCAGAAAGGCTTCCTAAAAAATTTAGAGCTGTTCTTTCACAAGAAAGGATGGATTCACCATTTCCAGAAAGCTCAAGGATAATTGAGCCATCCTTTACCATTTCTCCATCCTTAATTATTCGTTTTATTTCAATCTTTTTATCTACCTCCAAAAAACACTTAATTGCAATGTCAATTCCAGCAATTATCCCTTTTTCCTTTGCTATAATTTGGGCATCAATAAAGGAAGAAAAAGCAATTGCAGAGGATGTAATGTCTTTTTTTCCTATATCCTCCTTAAGCGCCATTTTTATAAGAGCCTTATCGCTTTCGGTTAATTTATACATTTTACAAAATTGGATAGTCTCCAGAAAAACAGGCTGTGCAATAATTATCTGGGTTTTTTACGCAAAGAAGCATTCCATCCAAAGAGATATATCTTACAGAATCTGCATCCATAAATTTTTCTATCTCTTCTAATGAGCTATTGTTTGCAATAAGCTCTTCTTTTTTCGGTGTATCTATGCCATAGAAACAGGGGTATTTTATAGGAGGGCTGGAGCTTCTAAGATGAACCTCAATTGCGCCAGCATCTCTTATCATTTTTATTATCCTTTTACAGGTTGTTCCCCTGACAATTGAATCATCAACAACGATAATCCTTTTATTCTGCAATACTTCAGGAACAGGGTTAAGCTTTATCTCAACACCTGCTTTCCTTATCTTTTGCTTTGGATAGATAAATGTCCTTCCAATATAATGATTTTGTATTAGGGCAGATTCAAATGGGATTTTTGCCTCTTCAGAATAACCAAGTGCTGCAATTGTTCCTGAATCTGGAACAGAGATAACAATATCTGCTTTGACCCCTGCTTCTCTTGCCAGCTGCCTTCCAAGCCTTTTCCTTACTTCATAAGGCTTTTCGGAGAAGATAAGGCTATCTGGACGGGAGAAATAAATGTGTTCAAAGATGCAATATGAATTTCTTATTTTATAGGGAAGATCATAATCACCTATTTTATATTGCATTCCATCAATGGCAATCTGGGAAGAAATTTTAACAAAATTAAAGGATTCTAATCCATTTTTATCTATAATAACAATCTCACCGGGCTCTACATCCCTTATGTATTCTGCTCCGATAAGAGAAAAGGCACAGGTCTCAGACGAGATAAAAAATGCATCCTTTTTTCTTCCAATAGATAAAGGTCTAAAGCCGAATGGATCCCTTGCAGCAACAAGTTTATCCTTTAGAATAAAAATAAGGGAATATGCCCCTTTTATTAAGGATAGGGAATGGATTAGGCTAGAGAGAAAATCCTTTTGTTTAGCCCTTGCTATTCTATGGAGGATTACCTCAGAGTCTGATGTTGTCTGGAATATTGCTCCCTCCCTTTCAAGCCTTCCCCTTAAATGTCCACTATTTACTATATTCCCATTATGGGCAAGGCCAATCTGTAAGCCTCCATTATATGTTATTAGAAATGGTTGTGCCTCCTCTATCCTTGAAAGCCCTGCTGTTGAGTATCTTATATGCCCAATTGCCTTATCTCCAGCAAGCCTGCTTAAATCATTTTTATTAAAAGAGGAGACAAGACCCATTTGGCGATGAAGATAAAGGGAATTGCCGTCAGATGATACAATCCCACAGGATTCCTGGCCTCTATGTTGTAGGGCAAATAGGCCTAGATATGTAGAGAAAGCCGCATCTTGCAAACCAAAAACCCCAAATATTCCACAATCAGCCATTTGTCAAGATTTCATTTCTAATAGTATAATTATATTGAGAGAATGAATAAATTTCGTAACTCATCCTCTATTATAGGGATATGTTAAATTTTTCTCAATCTTTTTCTGTAACTATTCACCTTTCTTAACCAACTTGTCTTAATTATGAACCCTATGCTTATCTTCTTAAAAACCTTGAGTAGACCACAGACAACAGACTAAAATGAAGAAAAATGTTTGAAGCCTGATGTCTCATATCTCTTGTCTTCATAAAGATATAACTTGTCATAACCTGAATAGATACGAGATAAGAAAGATTGTAAAAGAAGAAATTCAGCATGTAGATAAACGGATAGATCAAGTAGATAAACTAATAGACGATTTAAGAGGAGATATAAACACAAGGATAGAGGCTTTACAGAATCTTCTTTATGCTGTCCTGGCAGGCATCTTTGCCCTTATTGGCTTTGTTCTTTGGGATAGAAGGTCTGCCCTTGCCCCTGCTGTTAGAAAGGCAAAAGAGCTTGAGGAAAGGGAAGAAAGAATAGAAAGGGCTTTAAAGGAATATGCATTTCAGGAGCCAAGATTGAAACTTGCACTAGAGAATGCTAGGGTTTTGTAAAATACCTTCCAAAAATTAGCAAATCCAACCTACGATTGACTTTTGGGCTAAAGGCTTGATATAATGGGTTTGTGAAAAGTAAAGATGAGCCATTAATCCCTTTTAAAACAATAGATTACATCTTTGGCATTCTTGTTTTCTTTGTTTCTTTTGGGGTTTATTTGCATAGCTTAACCCCAACCATTGGGTTTCATGATTCAGGTGAGCTGATCACCTGTGCCTGGATACTAGTGCATTGTAACATTAAAAGTTAAATAATGTCTTTTTGCTTTATAGTATCTTGCATAAATTGTTGCAATATACAGTTAGACTAAAAGAGATTAAACCACGAAGGAGTAATTTCAATGTCCAATGCAAAAATTGAATTTCTTTCCTTTAATAATTTGCGTTACAATGTAATAGTGCTCTCGTGACTATTTATTAAAGTGAATGAATTTTTAACAGAACACACACTATCTATTTTTGCACTAAGTGATGGAAGATACTATAAGTTCTGCCTATGGATTTATGTTTATAGCCTTTACTATGCTTTTGAGATGAGGGCTTGTAATGTGAGAAATTCAATAAGAATAAGACTTGATAATGGGGCTGAATTCTTATGAGAAAAAGTAAGAAAAAGCTTGAAGAATGGAATCAAATCCTTACTTCACTAAATGTTTTCCTTAATCCAATCCCACCAGGTGCTAAGCATCTTTTAAGATTGGTTGATAACTCCCATAGAATCTGATGATTCACCCCGTTAGAAAGCCTATAAATAATTGTGATAACGATATTATGGGCTTTAACTGCAGTTCTACGAAACTTTCTAACGGGGTAAATATTTCTTGATGATTCGTGCTATTGATGTAATAATATTGCTATGTTTCTTGATAAAGCTCAAAAATGGCAGGATACATGGGAAACTTTTGTCATGTGAAGTTGATGTAGTGTATCTACAGAAATATCTTTGCATAAAAATGTATGCCAAAATTGCCTTAAGAATTCCAAAGGAAGGCTTATACACCTATCGCATCCCAGAAGAATTAGAAACATCTTGTGAAATTGGAAAGAGGGTGCTTGTTCCCTTAAGGAATAGGGAGGTGGTCGGATGGCTCATTGAAAGAAGAGAAACCCCAGATTATGCAAAAAGGATAAAGGATATAATTAGCATTCTTGATGACGAGCCTCTCATTTCTTCCTCCCTGATTGAGCTTTGTGGCTGGATTTCTTCATACTACCTCGCCTCTTTTGGCGATGCCCTATCTTTGCTTATTCCCAAGGGTAAAATAAAAAGGTATCCCTTGGAAGAAAAAGCCGAAGAAATTCTTTGTGTAAAACCAGCCTTTACCCCAAACAAAGAGCAAGAATATGCCATATCAAGGATGTGCAGGTCAATTAAGGCAAGAAAATTTGATACATCCCTTTTATATGGGGTAACCGGAAGTGGAAAGACCGAGGTCTATCTTCAGGTGATAGAAAAGGCAATTGAAGATGGCGGCTCTGCTATCGTTCTTGTTCCTGAAATTTCCCTTACACCGCAGATAATAAACAGGTTCAAAGAGAGATTTGGAGTTCGCTCTGCCATCCTCCATTCAAGGCTTACGGGAAAACAGAGGCTTATTGAGTGGCAAAGGATAAGAATGGGGGATGCCTCTATTGTGGTTGGGGCAAGGAGCGCCCTATTTGCTCCGACAAGGAATTTAAGACTCATTATTGTAGATGAGGAGCAATCAACCTCATACAAGCAGGAAAGCAATCCGAGATACAATGCAAGGGATTTGGCGATTATGAGGGCAAAGATAGAAAATTGCGTGTGTATTTTAGGAAGTGCAACCCCCTCATTAGAATCTTTCTATAATGCCCAAAGCAAGTATACCCTCCTTCATTTGCCAAACAGGATTGAAAAAAGGCCCCTTCCTCTGGTTGAGATTGTGGATATGCGAGGCGAAAAAAAGGAGACAATATTTAGCAGACGGCTTAAGGATGCCATTTTTTATACCTTAGAGGAAAAGGGGCAAATTATCCTTTTGCTTAATAGAAGGGGCTATTCAAACTTCCTTCAATGCTATGATTGCGGTTTTATCCCAGGGTGTGTAAATTGTGATATTACCTTAACCTTTCATTCACAGGACAAAAGCCTTAAATGCCATTATTGTGGATATAAAAGAGGTGCCTATAATCTTTGCCCAAAATGCAAGGGCTCTCGGCTTAAATTCCCTGGTTTTGGAACCCAAAGGATAGAGGCTGAGCTTAAAGGTATGTTTCCATATGCTAGAATCTTAAGGATGGACATAGACACGACAAAGAAAAGGGGCTCGCATGAAGAAATTCTTAAAAAATTTGAAGCTGGCAGCGTTGATATTCTGTTGGGAACCCAGATGATTTCAAAGGGGCTTGATTTTCCCAATGTCCTTTTGGTGGGTG
>JBFMDZ010000071.1 GCA_040753555.1 bacterium | reverse complement strand
AAGCTTTCCTCATATACCCTAGAATATGGAGAGGGAGAAAATCCAAGCAAATGGAATACAATTATAACCTCTAGTAGCTCAATAGACAATGGAATATTGGGTACTTGGGATACAACAAAATTAACCGATGGGACATATACCCTCAAGCTTACCGCTACCGATGGAGAGGATACAAATATTCAAAGGGTTACTGTAGAGGTCAAAAATAAAGGAGGCTTCTTCGACAACTTCGATGACGGTAGCGCTAATGACTGGCAGACAACTGGCCTCTGGCACCTAGAGACAAAAAGGTCTCATTCTGGACCATACAGCTTTGCTTATAACAATGGAATAAACTATAATATCGGAAGAAACTCAGGGTATATTATCTCTCCCGAGATTGACCTTTCCTCTTTCTCTAATCCAATACTCTCATTTTGGACATATTGGCAACACGAATCCTATCCTTGGGGTTCCTATGATAATATGAAGGTAGAGGTTTTTAATGGAACTTCCTGGAATCAGATATTTTACAATGATTGCAAAAGCCTTTCTTACTCAGATTGGCATCAGGAGAGCTTAGACCTTTCCTCCTATTATGGTAAAAAGATAAAGATTAGATTCTCCTTTGATACTGTAGATAGCCTCTATAACAACTATGAGGGATGGTATATCGATGATGTAGAGGTAAAAGAATCTCCTTATATTTATAAAGAGGATTTTGACGATGGGAACACAGAAGGATGGGCTTTAGATGGCCTCTGGCATATCAGCGATAAAAGACAAGATACGCCAAAATTCAGTATCGTCTACAACAATGGGACAGATTATAATGTGGGAAGAACATATGGAGGTGCAATAAGCCCGATAATTGACCTTAGAAATTGCAATAATGCCTCCCTTTCATTTAAGAGTTGGTATGAGACAGAGGATTCATCAACCTATTGGGATAGAAAGATTGTCTATCTCTCAACCGAGGACTCTAGCTACACAAACTGGACACAAATATCCCAAGTATATGGAACAATGAGGCAATGGATAGGCTATCAAGTAGACCTTACCCCTTATTGCAAGAAAAAGATAAAGCTAAAATTCTTCTTTGATTCAATAGATCATATTTTAAACAACTATGAGGGTTGGTATATAGATTCAATCAAGATAGAGGATAAAAAGACAAAATCTATTTTACAAGCTAAGGAATCCAAGATATACTCCATCTTTGAAAGAAACGCATTCGGGCTTAATCCCATAGATTCTCTCCCTTTCTTTGATGAGCTTATGGCAGAGGTAATGTTGCTTGTAAAAGAAAAAGAAGCAAAGAGGGAGGAGAAACAAAATCTTCCTCTTATTCTTTCTTTTAATCCAGCTCAAGCATATGCTCTTCCCGAAGATATCATTGAAAGTGAAATCCTTGTGAACAATCCAAATAATCTTATGGGAGCAGAGATTGCCATCAAATTTGATCCCGAAAGAATAGAGATATTAGAGGTAAAAGAGGGAAATCTCCTTTCAAATCCAAAGGGATACTTTATGCTAGATAAAGGGTTATTAAAGGTTCAGGTATTAAGCCTAAAGGAAGGAGCAAATAAAGATGGATGTTTGCTTAAGATAAAATTTAAAATAAATAAGCCGCCATTAAAGATTGTAATAGCGGAAGCCATTTTAAGGGATTCCTTAAACCATTCCTTAAGCTTTGAAACAAAAGATCTGTCTATAGAGGCAATTTTATCCTCAGAGCTTTTCCCATCCTTTCCAAACCCAGCGAAGGATGGCGTCTGGATTCCATTTAATCTAGCAAAGGATGCCAATGTAGAGGTTGGTATCTTTAATATCCTAGGCCAAAAAATAAGGACAATAAATGTAGGCCAAAGGAACAAAGGCTCCTATACCCAGGCAAAGGAAGGAAGTGCTATCTTTTGGGACTTAAAAAATAATGCTTTACAAAATGTATCCAATGGATTATACTTTTATAAATTAAAGGCAGATGATTTCTTTGCCATAAAGTCAATGGTTGTAAAATAAGGGTAAAAAGCATATTCCATTTTTACAAAAAAACTCTTGACAAGAGCATTAAATTATATTATAATTTTTTTAGAAACTAAAAATTGTTCTTTGAAAAGTGAAGAAAGGGTAATCTGTGGTAGCACGGGTAAGATAATAAGGGTATACAGTGAATGCCTAGGTTAAAGAAGAGCGATGAAGGACGTGGCTGGCTGCGATAAGCTTGGGGGAGGTGTCTAGCAACCTGAAATCCCAAGATCTCCGAATGGGAAAACCCACTTAGGGTAATACCTAAGTATCCATATCTGAATCCATAGGGTATGGAGGAAGACAAGGCCAAGTGAAACATCTCAAGTAGCCTGAGGAAAAGAAAGCAAAAGCGATTTTGAAAGTAGTGGCGAGCGAAATCAAAAGAGCCTAAACCAACTATGTTTATAAGCCCTATTGCGTTGCATAGTCGGGGTTGTAGGAACAAGAGGGGTTAAAGATAGGTTTAACCAAGAAAGTTAAAAATCTATTTACAAGCCGAATTTTCTGGAAAGAGAGCCAAAGAAGGTGAAAGCCCTGTAGATAAAATAAATAGACTTTCTTCCTTGTTTCCTAAGTAGGACGGGACACGGGAAATCCTGTCTGAATCTAGGAGGACCACCTCCTAAGGCTAAATATCTCTTTCAACCGATAGTGAACAAGTACCGTGAGGGAAAGGTGAAAAGTACTGCGAAAGCAGAGTGAAATAGTACCTGAAACTGTGTACCTACAAGCTGTCAGAGGGCTATGCCAGGTTAGGTGGGAAAGACAAAGGTTTTTAAGCGTAATAGATATTGGGAAGGAAAACGCAAGTTTTCTTCCTTTAAGTCTATTCCTTAAAACCGGCGTCTTTCTTGACCACTGGAATGCCTAATGGCGTGCCTTTTGAATAATGAGCTGGCGAGTTACTAAGTGTTGCAAGGTTAAAGGGTATAAGCCCTAAAGCCGTAGCGAAAGCGAGTCTTAAAAGGGCGACAGAGTAGCATTTAGTAGACCCGAAGCCCGGTGATCTATCCATGGCCAGGGTGAAGCAGGACTAATCTCCTGTGAAGGCCCGAACCGGTGTAGGTGGAAAACTGCTCGGATGAGCTGTGGATAGGAGTGAAAGGCTAAACAAACCGGGTGATAGCTGGTTCTCCTCGAAATGCATTTAGGTGCAGCCTCAGGTAATGAATTATGGTGGTAGAGCACTGAATGGACTAGGGGCCCGAGAGGGTTACCAAACCCAATCAAACTCCGAATGCCATAATTTTTATCCTGGGAGTGAGACAGTGGGGGATAAGCCTCGTTGTCTAAAGGGGAACAACCCAGACCATCAGCTAAGGTCCCTAATGCAGGCTAAGTGGGAAAGGATGTTAAGTTGCAAAGACAATCAGGATGTTGGCTTAGAAGCAGCCATCATTTAAAGAAAGCGTAACAGCTCACTGTTCGAGTGGCTTTGCGCCGATAATCCAACGGGGCTAAGCCTGCTACCGAAGCTATGGATATATAGAGTCAGAGAGTCAGGAGTTAGAGAGTCAAAGAGTCAATTGACTCCAAGACCCTTGGACTCCAAGACCCTTTAGACTTTTATATGGTAGAGGAGCGTTCCACACAAGGATGAAGGCGTACCGAAAGGAGCGCTGGACAATGTGGAAGTGATTATGTCAGCATGAGTAGCGATCAGAGGAGTGAGAAACTCCTCCGCCGAAAGTCTAAGGTTTCCTTGAGTAAAGCTAATCTGCTCAGGGTAAGTCAGACCCTAAGCCGAGGCCGAAAGGCGTAGGCGATGGAAGACAGGTTAAAATTCCTGTACCACCTTTGATTATTGAGCAAGAGAGTGACACGGAAGGGTAGGCTATGCGAGTTTTTGGTTGTACTCGTTTAAGGCTAAAGGCAGCATAAGCTGCTGAAGGCTGATGGGGATCTAGCGGCGAAAGCCAATTGGAGAAGTAGCCAATCCCATGCCGTCAAGAAAAGCTTTTTTGGGAGATTAAGGGTGTCTGTACCACAAACCGACACAGGTAGACAAGTAGAGCATACTAAGGTGCTCGAGACAACCCTGGTTAAGGAACTCGGCAAAATAACCCCGTAACCTCGGGAGAAGGGGTGCCATAGTGGGCAGAAAGAGCTTGCTTTTTCTGTTTGCTGTGGCCGCAGTGAAATGGCCCAAGCGACTGTTTAATAAAAACACAGGGCTCTGCTAAGTCATAAGACGATGTATAGGGCCTGACGCCTGCCCGGTGCTGGAAGGTTAAGAGGAGAGGTCAGCCCTTTCGCAAGAAGGGGTGAAGCCTTGAATTGAAGCCCCAGTAAACGGCGGCCGTAACTATAACGGTCCTAAGGTTAAAAATAGCCTTAGTAAAACTTGGCTATATGCTGGAAACTCTGAGTATCCCATATTACTACTTGATGTTTTTGGATAGGTAATATACAATACATCAGGAAGTGAAAATATATGGGTGCAGACAACCAGCAGGAAAGACTAAAATTTATGGGATGGATTGTTGGGTTCATTGATGGAGAAGGATGTTTTTCTATATCTATCCACAAGTCGCCCCACACAAAATGCGGATGGCAAATTTTTCCTGAATTTGTAGTTACACAAGGAGAGAAAAGTTTAGCTGTCCTTAGAAAGATAAAGGATTTCTTTGGATGTGGAAATATCTATGTAAATAGACGATATGACAATCACAAAGAAAATCTTTACCGATATTGTGTGAGGTCGCTAAAGGATTTGAGAGAAAAAATTATTCCATTTTTTATAGAAAATCCATTACAAACAGCAAAGAAAAATGATTTTGAGATATTTAAACAAGTAATGGAAATGATGAAGAAAAATAAGCATTTAACAATAGATGGAATTAAAGAAATAGCATCATTATCTCAAGAAATGAACCGCAAAAAATCTAGTAGAATTTTAGTTTCCTCAGAGACTATACGCCAAGATCCTAATGAATTAGGATAAGATATAGTCCGTACTCCATAGCGATATGGAGAGGCTAATAGAAATATTTAGCCCGCCATTGCATCAATGGTCTTAAAGTAACAGAATAGAGCGAAATTCCTTGTCGGGTAAGTTCCGACCCGCACGAATGGCGTAACGACTTGGGTGCTGTCTCAACCAGGGACTCGGCGAAATTGTAGTACTTGCGAAGATGCAAGTTACCCGCAGCGGGACGGAAAGACCCCGTGAACCTTTACTGTATCTTGGCATTGAATTTGGGTGTGTTATGTGTAGGATAGGTGGGAGGCTTTGAAGCAGGGGCGCTAGCTCTTGTGGAGCCATCGTTGAAATACCACCCTTACCACATTCAGATTCTAACCTACTCCCTTGAATCAGGGAGAGGAACAATGCCTGGTGGGCAGTTTAACTGGGGCGGTTTCCTCCTAAAAAGTAACGGAGGAGTCCAAAGGTTCCCTCAGTGTGTTTGGCAATCACACGAAGAGTATAAAGGCATAAGGGAGCTTGACTGCGAGAGGGACACCTCAAGCAGAGACGAAAGTCGGGCTTAATGATCCGGCGGTTCTTTGTGGAAAGGCCGTCGCTCATCGGATAAAAGGTACTCCGGGGATAACAGGCTTATCTTGCCCAAGAGTCCATATCGACGGCAAGGTTTGGCACCTCGATGTCGGCTCATCGCATCCTGGGGCTGGAGCAGGTCCCAAGGGTTCGTCTGTTCGCCGATTAAAGCGGTACGTGAGCTGGGTTTAGAACGTCGTGAGACAGTTCGGTCCCTATCTGCTGTGGGCGTAGGAGATTTGAAGAGGAGCTGTTCCTAGTACGAGAGGACCGGAACGGACAAACCTCTAGTGTACCAATTGTCCTGCCAAGGGCATAGGTTGGGTAGCTATGTTTGGAAGTGATAACCGCTGAAAGCATCTAAGTGGGAAGCACACCTCAAGATGAGATCTCCCGTAGCTCTGGAGGGAAAGATCAAAGCCTTAATGAGTAAATGAGCTTGCTTATTTACAAGTTAATGTAGAGAGATTTCCTTCTATCCTCCTGAAGACTCCAGAGAGATTATCTGGTTGATAGGCGGTAGGTGGAAGCGAAGTAATTCGTTAAAAATTTAGGTTTGGATGAGAGGGAAAGAGTGGCTTGCTACAAATTCCTTTTTTGAAAAACTTAAAAGCCAAGCCGTACTAATAAGTCGTGTGTCTTTTTTCCGTGCTACCATAGATTATCCTTCTAAAGATTATAAATTTTAAATTGTAAATTTTAAATTTTAAAATATTTTTTACTTTCAATTTGCAATTTTCAATTTGCAATTTACAATTCTTGAGCGAAGCGAAAGAAAATATCCTGTGACAATGTCGAGGGGGAAACACCCGTTCTCATTCCGAATACGGAAAGTTAAGCCCCTTGGAGCCGATGGTACTACACTGGTGACGGTGTGGGAGAGTAGGAAGTTGCAGGATTTTTTGTTTTTATAAAGATTTAATAGACAAACCTCTTTTTTTTCCTTTATAATTTAGCTAATGTTTAAAAAGATTCTCGCTTTTTTCTCAAATGATATGGGAATGGATTTGGGAACAGCCACAACCCTTGTTTATTTAAAGGGAGAGGGAATTGTTTTAGCAGAGCCATCTGTGGTTGCAATAAATAGGGAGACAAGGGATATTCTTGCTGTAGGAAATGATGCAAAAAGGATGCTTGGAAGAACACCTGCTAATATTGTTGCCATTCAGCCATTAAGGGATGGTGTTATTGCAGATTTTGAGATAACGCAGGATATGATTAGATACTTTATCCAGAAGGCTAATAAAAAGAAGACACTTTTGCCATTTAAACCAAGGATTGTTATTGGTGTTCCATCTGGAATAACAGAGGTTGAAAGGAGGGCTGTTATTGAAGCAGCAGAGCAGGCTGGAGCCTCTGAGGTTTATTTAATTGAAGAGCCTATGGCAGCAGCTATTGGTGCAAATATCCCTGTTCAAGAACCAACAGGCCATATGATTGTTGATATTGGTGGAGGAACAACAGAGGTTGCTGTTATCTCCCTTGGAGGGATGGTTGTTTCTAAGTCTATCCGCATTGCAGGGAATGAAATGGATGAGGCAATTGTTCAATATATAAGGAAGCATTATAATCTTTTAATAGGAGATAGAACAGCAGAGGAGATAAAGATAAAGATTGGTTCTGCATATCCACTTGCTGAGGAGAGCATAATGGAAGTAAAGGGAAGGGATGCAAATACAGGGCTTCCAAGGACATTAAGAATTTCATCGGATAAGATACGGGAGGCATTAAAGGAGCCCATAAGCTTTATTATTGATGTTATAAAGTCTGCCCTGGAGGAAACACCACCTGAGCTTTCATCTGATATTGTTGATAAGGGTATAACAATGGCAGGGGGAGGTTCTCTTCTTAATGGCCTTAATAAACTAATCTCTGAGGAAACCTCTCTTCCTGTTGTTATTGCAGAAGATTCAACCAAATGTGTAGCCATTGGAACTGGAAAATACCTTGATGAGCTGAAAAATATCAAAATGGCAAAGAAAAGGGCTAGTCTACAATGGGTATCAAGGCTTTCCTCAAAGTAAGGGTCTTTATTCCTATTGCCCTATCTTTTCTTATTATTATCATAAATCCCGAGAAATTAAGGGATTCTTTTCGTAGGGTTATCATTCCTATAGAGCTACTTGGTGGAAAAATAAGGGGGGCTTCTTCCCATTTTAACGAAGCTGTAAAGGATAATATAAGGCTTACAAAAGAAAAGGAGGAATTAAAGAGAGAAATTGTTTTGCTTACTTTTAAATATGCAAAACAAGATGAAATTTTACAAGAAAACAAAAGGCTTCGCGAAATTCTTAATTTTAAAGAAAAAACAAATTTTAAACCAATTATAGCCAATACATTGGGTTTTTCTTCCTCTGCTATATCTTCAACAATTATTATTGATAGGGGATTAAAAGATGGAATAAAAAAGGGCTTCTCTGTTGTTTGCCTTTTTAAAGAGAAGGAGGTTTTTATAGGAAGGGTAATTGATGTTTTTCCGCTATCATCCCTTGTCCTTCTTATAACAGACCCGGAGTTTTTTCTTCCTGTAAGGCTTAAAGTAACAAGGGAAAAGGGGCTTTTAGAAGGACAGAAAGACAAGATGGAGCTTAAATTTATAGAAAACAAAATACCTGTTAGACAGAAAGAATCTGTTCTTACTGTTCAAGATGAATTTATACCAGATGATATCCTCATTGGCTATGTAGATAATATTTCTTCTAAAAAAAGTGGGTTATTTAGAAAGGTATTTGTGAAACCAGCAATTTCCTTTTCTCGCCTTGAAGAGGTTCTTGTTCTTGTTCCGTAGTCGGAACTACCCAGGCACATACTGCCACGACTGTCGTGAATTTAGTTTGTTTTGGAAGAATAGGTTTTTATAAAGAAGTTATGAAGAAGTTATTGAGTTGTATTTTGATGGAATGAACAAGATTAAGGGATATTACAATAGGGAGATAAGGGTGTGTCAGGATGTACATGGTTTGCCCGTTAATAACTTTTTGATTTTTTGCAAGAAAAATGTTATTATTGTATAATGCAATATGGAATAATTTCAGATATTCATGGAAACCTTGAAGCCCTTTATGCTGTTATTCCGCACCTTTCTGATGTTGATAAAATTGTTGTATTAGGTGATATTGTTGGATATGGACCCTGTCCAAATGAGTGTTGCGAGTATATAAGGAAGCTTAATCCCATTGTCATTGCTGGAAACCATGATATCGCGGCTGTTGGAAAAAAGGATATAAACTGGTTCAATCCATATGCAAGGGAGGCTATTGAATGGACACAGCAAAACCTTACATTGGAAAATAAGGAGTGGCTTTCTTCCCTTCCCTTAAGGGAAAAACAAAACAATTTTGTCTTTGTTCATGGCTCTTTAAGGAATTATACAGATGAGTATATATTTAAAGAGAGGGAGGCAGCAGAGAGCCTTGTATTATTAAATGATGAGATTCTATTTATTGGCCATACACATGTTCCCTCATTTTTCTTTGTTGAAAATAATAACATCCAGGGAAAGAGGATTATGGAGGATGAGGTAATTCCACTTAAAAAAAGAAGCATAATAAACCCTGGTTCTGTTGGTCAACCAAGGGATTATATTCCAAAGGCAAGCTTTGGAATTCTTAATAACAAAGAATTTAGACTCTTTCGTATCCCTTATAATATAAAAAGAACCCAGAAGTTTATGAGAAACGAAGGGCTTCCAGAATACCTTATAAAAAGGCTTGAAAATGGACGATAGGACAGAGGACAGAAGACAGAGGATAGATAAGTCCGAACCGTCTGTTTGTTTGAACTGCCTGAATCGTCTGAACTGTCTGTTGTCTGTTGTCTGTTGTCTGTTTATTGGCTGTGCCGCCCCTCCAAAAATAGAGGAAAAAACAATTTTTGTCTTTCTTTTTTATAATGAAACAAAGGAATACGGACTTTCTGAGGTGCTTAATTTGGCAATTACGGACGAAATAATGAAGGATGGGCATCTTAAGATAGAAGATAGAGAAAAGGTAGATTTAAGCCTTTCTGGAAGGATTGTAGATTATAAAAAAACACCAGTTGCCTGGACAGAAAAAAAGGAAATAATAGAATATAGATTAAGGATGGATATTGAGTTTGAGCTATTTTTTCAAAATAATTTAATTCTAAAGAAAAGGCTATCTGAGGCAATAATATATTCAGAGGATGAAGAAAAGGAAAAATTGAGGCTTTGTGTAAGGGTAGGAAGGCGTATTTCTAATGAGCTACGAAGATTTATTAAAGGATATAAATAAGGAAAAGATTGCCTCTGGATATTTGTTTGTTGGAGAGGAAGATAACCTTAAAAGGGATGCAATTTTTAGGATAAAAGATAAAAGAAAAGCAAACCTTGTTGTCCTTGATGATGAAAAGAATTTAAGGGAGGTTCTTTCAAACGATATGTTTGGAGAAAGCAAGGTTGTTGTCCTAAAAGAGCCCTCTATAAAACAAAGAGAGCTTATAGCAAAATACATCAAAAATCCAAGTCTATCTATTACTATTATCATCTCTCTTAAGAAGGTAGATAGCTCTTATTCCATCCCCGTTGTAAACTTTCCAAAGCTACATTTTAATAATCTTAAATTTTGGATAAGGGAAAGGTTTAGAGAAAATGGAAGAATAATTAAAGCATCTGCCATTGACCTTATGCTTGAAACCATAGGCGAAGATACATCATTTCTTATGGGAGAGATTGAAAAAATAACCCTCTATTGTTCCAAGAAAGAAATTTCTGATTGTGATATTTTTCCCATTCTTTCCAAAGGAGAAAGCAAAAACATATTTTTTCTCCTTGATGCAATAGGAGAAAGAAAAATGTCTGCTTTGTCTATTTGTAATGACCTTCTCTCTTATGGCGATTCTTGTAATCGTATTTTATTTATGATGGAAAAGAGACTAAGGGAGATATTTTCAATAAAGGATGGGATAAGGGATGAGGCAATGAAGGATTGGCAATATAGAAAGATCTCTAATCAAGCAAGGCTATTTTCAAAAGAGGAGGGATGCTTTATATTTTCTAGCCTTGCCGATTGCGACCTTAAACTAAAATCCTATAGTCCAGGTTCAAGAGAGTTTATCCTTTTAAGCTTAATATATAGAATATGTTCATCCAATCAGAGGAAAGCAATGGAGGTGAATAGTTTTAATGCTGGCAGTGATAAAAGGAAAAATGAATTTTAAAAGAGCTAAATAATGAAGTTTTTATGTTTTTCACAAAGTTTTCCTGATGTAATTTGGGCATTTATCATCTCCTCTTGCCAATGGCTATTATAAAGCCTACAATCTTTATCTTCACAAAAGGGAAAGCCTGTTAAATGAAAGAATATTGCTTGTAAAGCATAGCCCTTTAGAATTTCTAAAATATAGGGAGAGCCATAATCTATAAACCTTCCTTTAAATTCCTATATTTCGCTACCTTTGTCCAGAATTACCTCTAAACAGGATATATTATATCAAAAACACATCACAAAAAGATAATCTCTTTTTTCCTTTATAGATTTTTTTGTTAAATACCATCAAAA
>JBFMDZ010000070.1 GCA_040753555.1 bacterium | reverse complement strand
AAAGCACAATAAAAATAGAGTTCTCGCTTCGCTAAAGGGGGAAAGGGGGAGGATTATTCTAATATTTTTCAATAACCATAAATTTAAGCCCTATGAAAGGTTTTAGTAAAATTGGGGAATTTCTATATCCCCCTGGTCTGGGATAGAGGGAGGGGATGTTTTGTTTAAAGATGATATTTCGCAAATAGGACTTAAAGAAGGAGAAAAGAAGAATATAGCAATAGATATTGGAACAATAACCAAATCTTTGGGAAGATATTATCTTCAGGCGATGTTATTAAATTCATATAATCAGATGGTCGGCTATAGCATAAAGCCCATTGTAATAAGCACAAGCACCCTTTCATTATTCCTTAATACAGACAGGGATTTATATAAACCAAAAGAGCCAATTGAGATAACCGGGATAATCTCAAATCGGGGGGATGTCCCAGAAAATAACCTTGAGATTTCTTTATTAAAGGATGATATTCCTATTTCTACCAAAACAATTAGCATTGGAGCAAATGCAACCTATCTCTTTAAAGAAACCATATTTTCCACTATGCCATTTTTCCTTAAATTAAGGGCAAAGGATATGGAGGTGGTAAAGAAAGTTAAGGTAGAAAAGCCAAATATTGAGGTAAAGGTTGATCCTTCAAATATTTGGACATCCACAAATACACAGGGTATAAATGTATCAATTTCTAATAATGGATATAGGGAGGCTTCTCTTTCTTATAGGCTAATGACTGATGATATTGGAATGAGAGAGCTTTTCTCTGGAACAACTACCATTAAAGCCATATCATCAGCGAATTTTAACTTTAAATTTAATGTATTTGATTCTGGAGGAATCTATTTTATCCTTACTGGCGATGTAGATGGAACATATACAGGTTATATCAGTAGATCAGGAATAGTATCAAAAATTGAGGCAAAAATGGAGGAGATAAATGTATCTACTAAAACATTTACTTGTTGGATAACCTTTAAAAATAAAGGGCCATTTAGGGAAAATGTTGATTGGAGATTAGAGGATTCTTACAACAGATTATTTGGTAGCGGAACCATAGCAATTCTGCCATATTCAACCCAAACCCAGGAATTGAAAGTTCCCCATTCCTTTAGCATAAGCACTATTGTTGAACACGATAAGATTCAATCGGTTTATTTAAAAACTTCATGGGCTAATACAAGCATAGTTTCTTTCTCTTATTTTAAAGGATTAGGTAATGTATGGAAAGGAATAGAAGGCTATCCAACGCTTGCAGGAAGAGGCACTCAAACATTTACATTTCCTGTAATAAATCCAACTATAGAGGAGATAAATGTTAATTATAAGATAAAAATAGGCTCTAATTTTATTGAAAAAGATGTAACTATTCCTCCATTTGGCTCAAAAACAATATCTGTTGATTTTAACATCATTGATGATACAGAAATAAAATCTACCATCTCAATCCCATCTATTCCAATGGTTATGGTTAAACCCCATGAATTATCTACACCATGGATAATTGAATTTGGGGAGAAGGTTGATGTTTCAATAAACCCAGAGATGATATATCCCAAAGGATTTATTGAGATACCATTTGTCCTTGAAAATAGGGGGAAATTAGACTCAAATTTTGATTTAGGGTTTTTTCTTAAAAGGAATGGAACAAAAGGCTTAAAAAATTCTTCCTGGTGCAAATCCTTTAGGATTGAGATAAAGGGGGATAAGAAATCTAAAATTCAAGCACAAGATTATAAAATAAATGGTGATTCCCTTTCTATATTTAATCCATTTCTTGTCCAGGCAGGTAGCAAGACAAGCGGAAGCCTTGTTTTTGAGGTAGAGCTTGGAGAATATTCTTTATCCTATGAATATTTTAGAGGTCAGGGAACAAAGACATTTAAGGTAGCAGAGTATAATGTTGCAAGGATAAATGATTTGATTATTGATAAGGAGAAAAGAAAGATAGATGTATTTTTGGAAAATATTGGAAAGGGGACATTTTCAGCAAGCCTAAAGGTTTCTCTTTCCTTTTTTGGAACAGAAACAGATATTTCTCTACAAGAGGGAGAAACAAAAACAATGAGCTTTTTATTCCCAGCACCCTCTTATTCTGGAACCCATACCTTAAAGGTAGAGCTTTTATTTCTTGGGGCATTACTTAGTAAAAAAGAAATCCCTATTGCCTTTGAAGAAAGGGTTGAGATTGAAAAAATAAATGGGTTTTTGGGAAATTGGAATGGAATGATTCATGCATCTGCCGGAGATTATGGAACCATAACCTTTAGGATAAGGAACAAGGGCGATATTGGGCAAATGGTAAAACTTGGATTCTCATTTTTGGATATTGTGGATGCACAAAGCTCTCTTTGGATTAAGGAGAAGGAATTTGCTGATGTTTCATTTTCCTTCCAGATACCCGAGGATTTAGAAGGAGGGATATATAATGGATATGTTTCCCTCCGGGGAAAGAAGGAGGTTTTGAATATAGAGGTGGGTGGAATTGAAATTAGAAATGTAAGTGCAAATTTTGATAAGAAATTTTATTTGATGGGAGAGACGGCTACCCTAACATTAAGTTTCTTTACAATAAATTGGTGGATGACAACCCTTACTGTAAAAATAAGGTATTCTGGATATGAAGATGAAATCTCTTTTAGTCCATCCTGGGAGGGTAATCAAATACCTTTCTCATTCCCGGTTAGCTCATTTGATGAAAAGCTCTTTTATGGGATATACAGTGGAAAAGGAAAGGCGATTTACCTTAATTCAATGTATATCAGAGAAAAAAAGGAAGGAATGAGCTTTTCTTTTGATAAGGATTGTTATAACCCAAAAGACCTGGTAAAAATAGAGATTGAAAAGGAGGAGGGAGTAGCAGGCACATTATCTTGGAATTCTATGGATAATTATGATACCCAATTTTTTTCCTCAGGTGTCTCATGGAAGATGGTTGAATTCTATATTCCATCTATTCTTCTCTCTGGGACATACTATTTTGATTATGAGTTTAATATGGAGACACAAACCATATCTGGCTCTTTACCCTTTGATGTTTCAGGAATAGATGTAAAACCATTAAGGCTAAAGCTAAACAAGGAAAAATATAAGAAAAATGATACCATTTTAGGAAGCCTTACACTTGAGGCAAACTCTGATATTCCATCTATTCTTAAAGGATGGATAGAAGACCCATTTGGAAATTATACAAAGATATTTGAAAAGGATGAGCCTCTTGTTTATGGAGAGAATGAAATAACCCTTTTTTCCTCTTTTACTACAACCTATTCTGGAATGCACAAGCTTGTATATGGCTTGTACCTTAAAAACTTAAAACTAAAAACTAAAAACTTAAAACTAAAAACTAAAAAATTGGGGATATTAGAGAGCAATGGGGAGGAATTGATAACTTATGGATATTCATCATTTGATGTAGAGGAGGAGACCCCTCAAACAAAACCTCTTCATCACATAAGGATTGAATTGCAAGATACAATTACAACCCATCTGCCATTTAGTCTTTGTATCTTTCTTGAAGATAAAAATGGCTCTCCAACATCCTTGCCAAGCCCTGAAATAATTACCATATCTTTATTGGGAACACTGGCTATAAATGAAAATTCAACATATACAATGGGAAGTTTTACACTATATCAATCGCCAAATTTCGGAATAGCTACTATCACTACATCTTTGGGAACATATACAGCAAGTAAAACCATCTTTATCCTTATAAACCATCTATTTGGGGGGACAATTACCTATAAGAACATAAGCCTTTACCTTGGAACATACACAGAGGATTTCTATCTAAAGATTGAAGAGCTAAACAATGCCCCTGAATTGTCCTTGCTTTCTGGAAATATTGGCTTATGCTATTCAATTGAGGCTTATGGAACGCAATCAAGGCTTTTAGGTCCATTTTCAATGTTTATTTCTTTTTCCTATCAGAAAGATAGGCTTGGTTCAATAACAGAACAATCTTTAAGGCTATTTGAATTTGAACAAGGAAGATGGGTTGAAATAGAATCATTTGTTAACCCTTCTTCTAATGTCATTTATGGAACACTTACCCATCTTTCACTAATTGCACTTGCTGGATGTATTCCAAAAGAAAGCCTTGATAATGTAATTGTATTTCCAAATCCAGCTCATCCATATAAAGGAGAAAGAAAAATATATTTTTCCAATCTTCCAAAGGGAAGCACAATAAAGGTATTTAATATTACAGGGGAGCTTATAACAAGATTGGAAGAAGAAAATAAAAAGGCATATTGGAATATTAGAGATATTGCATCAGGTGTCTACATTTATCTTATTCAAGACCCCCAGGGAAACACAAGAAGGGGGAAAATTGGGGTAGTAAAATGAATCCTAATTTTTATACTGAAATAAAATTGGTTTTCAAGTAAAAACGAAAAGGGTTCAAGGGGTCCACAAACCCTTATAAGCTAAATTTTTGCAAAGCAATTGCTTTAAGCATAACATAACAAAAAATTCATTTGAAATTCAATTGATTTTTGGTATAATTTATTATTATGAAGGTTATCTATTCTCCGCATTACTATGCAAATATTGGACGCCATGTCTTTCCAATGGAAAAATATGGGTTAATTATTGAGAAGCTCCTTAAAAATGGCTTAATTCTAAAGAGTGATATTATCGAGCCAGAAATAGCAGACCTAAATTCCCTTCTCCTTGTGCATACAGAGGAATATATTGAGAAGCTAAAGAGGGGAATTCTTTCACAACATGAAGAGGCTATATTAGAGCTTCCATATTCAAAAGAGTTGTTCAAGGCATTTAGGTATGCAGCAGGAGGAAGTATTCTTGCAGGAAGGCAGGGGTTAGAAAATGGTATTGGAATAAATGTAGGTGGTGGATTTCATCATGCATTTCCTGACCATGGAGAAGGGTTTTGTATGTTAAATGATATTGCTATTTGTGTTTCAGTTTTAAAAAAGGAGGGAAAAATTAAAAAGCCCCTTATTTTTGATTGCGACCTCCATCAGGGAAATGGAACAGCCAGGATATTTAAACAGGAAGCTTCTGTTTTTACATATTCTATACATCAGGAAAAACTATATCCCTTGATAAAAGAAAGAAGCACAATTGATGTAAATCTTCCTAATTCAACAGGCGATAGCGAATATCTTTCAATAATACAAAATGACCTTAATTGGATAATGGATAATTTTAAGCCCGATTTTATCGTCTATGTAGCTGGAGCAGACCCATATTGTGAGGACCAGCTTGGTTCTTTAAGCCTTACAATAGATGGGCTAATGAGAAGGGATGAACTTGTATTGGAATATTCCAAAAATAAAAAAATTCCTGTGGGAATTGTTTTGGCGGGTGGATATGCACATAAGCTTGAAGATACGCTCTTAATTCATTATAATACTATAAAGAAAGCGATTGAAATATTCAGCTAAAGCCGGGATGGTGGAATTGGCAGACACGTACGTTTGAGGGGCGTATGGGGAAACCTATGGGGGTTCAAGTCCCCCTCCCGGCATAAGATAAAACTTAAATATACAAATAAATAATGGTTAATAGAAAAACAAAAGAGGGCAGAAGGGGACTTGAAGCCCGAAGCGAAGCGGAGGGCCGAACTATCTGGATTTTGTTAGGATTGAAAGGAGCAAGTGCGACTTTCAAGCCTTAGAAAATCCTTTAGTTCAAGTCCCCCTCCCGGCAGAAAAACTAAAAATTTAAAACGCAAAATGCAAAACTGCGGTAAAGATTTAATAAAATGCAAAATATTAGTTTTGAGTTTTGAATTGTTGTTTTAAGTTTTTCGTTTTAAGTTTTGAGGTTTTATGTTAATAGATACCCATTGCCATTTGGATGATGATGTATATGAAAATGATAGGGAGGAAATTATTAGAGGTTTTGAGGGTCTAATCATAAATTGTGGAACAAACCTTGATACATCAAGAAATTCCATTGAGCTTTCAAAGAAATACAAGAATATTTACGCAACAGCAGGGCTACATCCCAATTATGCAAATTGTGCAAATCCTAATTTTTATGAAGAATTTAACAAAATTCTTGGTAACAATAATGTTGTTGCGATTGGTGAATGTGGCCTTGATTTTTACAGAAACCTTTTAGAAAAAAACATCCAAGAAGATGCATTTAGGAAGCTCATTAAGATTGCAAACCAAAGAAACCTTCCCCTTATTATTCACTCAAGGGATGCAATGGATGATACAATAAGGATTATAAAGGAAGAAAAGGTTAAATTGGGTGTTTTGCATTCATTTTCTGGGACAAAGGAAGACATTACAAGGGTTCTTGACCTAGGGTTATATATATCAATAACAGGGGTTATAACATTTAAGAATTCAAAGTTAAAAGAGATTGTTTCTTATATTCCAAAGAATAGGATTATGTTTGAGACGGATTCTCCGTACCTTACACCAGAGCCATTTAGAGGAAAGAGGAATATTCCAAATTATGTAAGATATGTTTATGAGAAATATGCTGATGCTTGCGGAATAAAATTTGAAGAAGCAATTGAAATAAATTATAATAATGCAAAAAGATTTTTTGCGTTTAGCTAATTAGAGGAAAGAAGATTTACCCAACTTTGACACCTCAAATTTAAAACCAATTTTCAGCAATAAGGTTTTGAGGTTTAGCCCAACTTACTTTAACTTGAATTGCAAACGATTGTGGCACAATAGGTTTTAAAAAAATTCGTAACTATTTACCCTGCAAGGAAAGCAGGTCAATAGAGAAAAAGTGGCCAGTGGTCAGCGATGAGTGATCGGAAGATTAAATTGTATGTGTTTAGCTCATCTACTGAGTTAGCTAAAAAGATATGGGTAAGTTTCAATTAAAAAGGCTTGACAAAATGGAGGAGATTATTGTAAAATGGAATGGTTTAATTAACGATGAAGAAGGGCTTGCAGCCCAATTAAAAGAGATAGATAAATTTGCAAAGGAGGTAAATTATGGAAAAAACGGATAAGATTTGGATGGATGGCGAGTTTGTGGATTGGGATAATGCAAACATTCATATCCTAACCCATTCTCTTCATTATGGGGTGGCAATATTTGAGGGCATAAGGTGCTATAAGACAGATAAAGGACCTGCTGTCTTTAGACTAAAAAACCATATAAAAAGGATGTTTTCTGGCATACATTTTTGTAAGATGAAGGTTCAATATAGTCAGGAGGACATTTGTAAGGCAATATGTGAGCTTATTAAAATAAACAAGCTTGATGCAGGGTACATAAGACCCATTGCCTATTTTTCATTTAAGGAGATGGGCCTTTTCCCATTGAATAACCCAACTAAATTTGCCATTGCAGTATGGCCCTGGGGAACATACCTTGGAGAGGAAGGAATAAAAAATGGGATAAGATGCAAGATTTCCTCGTGGGTAAAGATGGATTCAAGAATCTTTCCACCCCAGGTAAAAAACTCAGGAAACTATGCAAATTCAATTTTAGCAAAGATAGAGGCTTTGGATTGTGGATATAATGAGGCAATCCAGCTGAACACCCAGGGTTTTGTTGCAGAAGGACCAGGTGAAAATATCTTCCTTGTAAAGAATGGGAAATTATTTACACCATCTATAGCCTCTGGCTCTCTCTATGGCATTACAGCCCAATCTGTTATAAAAATAGCAAATAATTTGGGAATTGAGAGTGAAAGAAGGGATATTTTAAGGGATGAGCTTTTTTCAGCAGATGAGCTATTCTTCACAGGAACAGCCGCAGAGATTACACCCATAAGGGATGTGGATGGAAGGACAATAGGAAATGGCAAAAGGGGAGAGATAACAGAAAAGATTCAAGATGTATTTTTTAAGGCTGTTAAAGGAAGCCTTCCACAATACCACAATTGGCTCACCTTTGTCAATCCTTGAATGGTAATGTAAGAAGGTGATAGAAAAGGTTGGAGGGGTTTTGATTTAAAAATGGAGGCAATTGAATGATTGTTGAATATATCGGCTTTTTA
This sequence comes from bacterium, assembly GCA_040753555.1. NCBI lineage: Bacteria > bacterium. Next base: position 3,151 of record JBFMDZ010000070.1, on the reverse strand, counting down.
GAGCCAAAACATAATAGATTTTTTGAAGTAGTCAATTCCTATTGTAAGGTAGCGGAAAATGGGAATTTTGTTTTAGAAGGGCTGATACAGGAACAAGCTCTATTCCATTTTTCTCAAAATTTGGAAGCTCGTTTTTAAGAACAGAAATGGTTGAATGTTTGGTAATATGACCAATCCCAATGGCAGAACCATTTTTTCTTGCTACATTTATTAGCTTGTCAAGATAAGAAATAACACAATCTGTGTTGTCATCATTATCTATAAATATCTCCCTTTTTCCTGACGGAATTCCCATATTCCTTGCCAATTTATAGGCAATACTCTTTGAGGTTGTAAGGCTATCTACAAAATAGAGGTTTTTCTCCTTAACCACTGAAAGGACAGACTCCATTATTTCTTTATTTGCTGTTGCCTTTGAGCCCCTATGATTATTTACACCAACACAATAGGGTATGGCCTCAATTGCCTCTTTTGTAATCCTTTTTATCTCATCGGCGCTCATCTTTTCCGATATTTCTTTCTCGTGTTTTTTCCCATTTATTGCCTCCATTGGAAGGTGAAGCATAACCTCTCCGCCGTTATTATGAACAATCTCTGCCGTCTCCTTTGAAACTGAAAGGTGTGGTATAACAGATACCGTTATGGGATAGCCCTCTTTTATCAAAGAAATGGCATCTTTTGAAAGGGAATAACCTCCATCATCAAGGATTATGGCTATTTTACAAGAAGTGCCGGGTAAAATGGGTTTTAAAGGTATTGTTTCTTCTTTTTCAACTACCTCTATTTTCTTTTCTTTCTCAATAACCTTACTAATTTTAGGTTCTGGCAATCCTTTTCCCAATTTTTCCTCAATGGATAAAAGCCTGTTGGATAATTTATCTATCTTTCTAATGAGCCTTTGATTTGACCTCTCAATATAAAGAATGGAAAATATCCAACCCAAAAGGCAAAAAATGAGCATTAAAAAAAGAATTAGGGAATAATCCTTTTCCTTCTTTTTCTTCATTCGTTACTTAATGCAACCATTTCTTCGTGGCTAAGCTCCTCTTTCTCCCTTGCAATAACATTAAGGAGTGCCTGGATAACCTTTGGGTCGTGTTGCTTCCCTGCATTTTTACTTAATTCCTCAATGGCTGCATCGGGCTTTAATGGCTTTCTGTAAGCCCTTTTTGCTGTCATTGCAGAGAATGCATCGGCAACAGAAATTATCCTTGCACCAAGGGGTATTTCATCTTGTTTTATCCTATCTGGATAGCCTGTTCCGTTAAACCTTTCGTGGTGATTTCTGATATAGGAAAGCCCATTTTGTATGGATGATATAGGAGAGGCAATGTATTCGCTCCTTATGCTATGGCTCTTAATAATTTCAAATTCCTCGTCATTTAAAGAATCTGGCTTGTTCAATATAAAATCTGGAATCCCTATCCTTCCGACATCATGAAGCAATGCACATTTTTCTATCAATTGCACCTCTTTTCTTGGGAGAGAAAGCTCAATTGCTATCTTTCTTGCATATTCTCCAACCTTTTCTGAATGTCCCTTTGTAAAGAAATCAGATGCCTCTTTTGCAAAAATCATAGACAAAATAATCTTATAGTAGTTTTCCTCAAGGTTTACGGCAAGAAAATCGCTCTCCTTGAATTCCCTATGAAAGAATTCTTCCCTTAAATGCCTTTCCTCTTTCAGCCTTTCCTCAACAAAGAAAAGCCTTTCTGACAGCTTGATTTCCTCGTTTTTCTCCTTTGCTATCTTCTTATAAGAAACAATAAGAAGAAAAGAGAGGACAATAATTATAAAAATACAAATAAGCGAAATCATTTTAGTGGATGAATAACCAAGCCACAAAATGGCTTTGGATAAAAATATGTTGCCTTGCCAGGCATCCTATTTCTAGAGGATGCTATTTTAAGAACATCAGAAATGTCTGTTGGCCTTAAAAAGAATCCATAATCACCATTCATAGCCCTATTAAATACTAAATCTCTATCTATTGTATATTCAATTTCGCTTTCGTTTATCTTTCCATCAAATAATAATATATGGAGGATAGAAACATCAAGCATTCTTAATTCTTCCTTAATTTTACTTAATAGACCTTTGTCCTTAAGGGTTATAATAAAGCTAGTATCCCTTCCGCAAACCCCGAATACCCCAATCTCCTTCCTTTCTGACAAACAAGGCAAAATCCCCTCTTTGGAGACCTCCTCTACATTAAAATAATGCCTTATTTTTTCCATATCAGGCATTCGTTTAATTATCCTATGGGCAGGAAGGATTTTAAAACCACCGTATTCTATGCTAGAGATAAGTGCCATTGCCCTTTTCTTTTTTTCATCGTCTGTTTCCTTAAAGTATGTAAGGGCTGTGTCATATCTATGATGACCATCTGCAATAAATAGCTTTTTTCCTTGGAATTCCTCTTGAATAGATTTTTCATTCTTTGTCCTAAATAATCTACAAAACAATCCATTTTTATACTCAAATTCAATAAAGGGAGGATTGCTAGGTTTTATAAGGGATTTTACCCTTCCATTATCAGAGAATATAAGGAATATGGGAGAAAAGTTTGTATTGCAGGCTTGAAGCAATTTTAGCCTATCTACCTTTGGTTTTTTTAATATCCTCTCATGTGGTAGGATAATACCAGATGAATAATCCTCAAGCTCAATTGAGGCAATAATGCCTTGAAATTTTCCCCTCTCTCCGAATATCTCCCATTCCTGTTCATAAAGATAAAAATGTTCTTTTTCCTCTTCAATAAAGATATTATCCCTTCTCCATAAAGCAAGCACCTCCTTTGCCTTTTCGTATCTGTTTTCTTCTTTTGAAAGGATAAGCCTGATTATGTTATAAGGGCTTTTTTTGTAATATTCTATTTGCTCTTTTTCTGATATAACATCATAGGGTGGTGTAACACAAAAGGCTATATCAACCTTTTCTTTATTATAAACCTCTCCCTTAAATGGAAAAACTCCTGCCATTTTAAAAAATGATAGCCATTTTTTATATATTTGTCAAGGACAACTAGAAATTCCCCAATTTTACTAAAACCTTTCATAGGGCTTAAATTTATGGTTATTGAAAAATATTAGAATAATCCTCCCCCTTTCCCCCTTTAGCGAAGCGAGAACTCTATTTTTATTGTGCTTTT
>JBFMDZ010000069.1 GCA_040753555.1 bacterium | reverse complement strand
ATATGCCCTGTCCTCGTATAGAGGAAGCATTGCTGAAGAGCCACGTTGCGGAAATCCACAAGCACGGTTCTGTGAGGGGCATAAAATAACATATAGGAGGTTATAGAAAATGTCTACTCGACAAAAAGAAGAAATAAAAAGAGAGGCGATGAAGGATATAACAGAGCTCTCACAAGAATATCTGGAGGGAGCAAAAGAGGTTTTAGAGAAAAAAAGGATACGTCTGGCAATAGATGCGGCATACAACTCTGCTGAGCTAGCAACAAAGGCACTCATCCTTTTAAAACAAGATGACCTACCAGGAAGTTATGGCGGTGTAGTCACTTTGTTTGGTCGTCTATATATAAAAACAAACGAAGTAGCACTAGAGATAGGTCATAAGTTAAATATTGCTTTAAGGATAAGAAACGAGGCAAGGTATAAACCAAATGCATTATTAACTAAGGAGAATGCACAAGAGGTTATAGGCTTAGCTGAAGATTTAATAAAGTTCATCTTAAGAAAAATAAATGCTACGATTTTTAACAGCAGGTGAATCTCACGGTCCATCTTTAACTGTAATCCTTGAAGGCCTTCCAGCAGGGCTTTTTATAGACAAGGAAAAGATAAATTGCCAATTAGCAAGAAGGCAGATGGGCTATGGAAGGGGAGGAAGGATGAAGATTGAAAAAGATGAAATAGAGATTACAGGAGGGGTAAGAAAGGGGTATACACTAGGAAGTCCATTATGTATGAATATAAAAAATAGGGATTGGGAGAATTGGAGGGAAAAATGGGATAAAGTAGAACCAATTCTTTCTCCAAGGCCAGGCCATGCTGACCTTGCTGGAGCAATAAAATATGGACATTCTGATATAAGGAATGTCTTGGAAAGGGCATCTGCAAGGGAAACAGCAGCAAGGTGTGCGGTTGGTTGCGTTTGTAAGGGCTTTCTTTCTAATTTTGGTATTGATGTTTTAGGATATGTTGTTTCAATTGGAAAGATAAGGACAAAGAGGTCTCCTAAAACATATGCTGAAATAAATGGTTCACCTTTATTCTGTGCAGATTCCATAAAAGAAAAGCTAATGATAAAAGAAATAGACAAAGCATCAGAAGATGGCGATACACTTGGTGGAATATTTGAGGTAAGGGCAACGAATGTTCCTGTTGGCTTGGGTTCTTATGTCCATTGGGATAAAAGGCTTGATTCCCTTCTTGCCTTTGCATTGATGAGCATTCCTGGAATAAAGGGCGTTGAAATTGGCCTTGGTTTTGAAGCGGCAAAGAGGTTTGGAAAAGAAACACACGATGAGATATTTTACAAAAATAAATTCTATAGAAAGACAAACAATGCAGGTGGAATTGAGGGCGGAGTAAGCAATGGAGAGCCAATTATTGTCCGATGTGCTATGAAACCCATTCCAACCCTAAAGAAGCCCCTTTTATCAGTAAATATAGAGACAAAGGAACAAACAAAAGCTGTTGTTGAAAGGGCTGATGTCTGTGCTGTCCCAGCCGCATCTTTTATTGGAGAGGCAATGACAGCATTTATCATTGCAAATGCCTTCCTTGAAAGATATGGGAGGGATAATATGAAGCAGATAGAAAAAAGGTATAAAGATGAAGGTTGAAGAGGCACATACAAGGTTTAAGGAATTTGAGGAGGCAATGGGTGTAGGAAGGGGAAAAAGGACAAAAAAGGCACAAATAGTAAAGGAAAAGGAGGAAAAACAACATCCATTTGCTGAAAAAATCAGGGAAGAAACCCTGAAGGCATTAAAGGAGGAGCTTTCAGGCCTTATCTTAAAAATAGAGGAGAAGGGAAAGGTTCTTCTAAATAGCCCAACTTATGAAAACCTTATAAATTATAAGGAGCTTGTTGCAACATTTGTCCAATATGCTGTGCAAAATATCTGGCAGCTTGAAGAAAAGAAAAGTGGAAGGTTTGCTAAAACACAAAAGGTTCATCTTATTTTAAAAAGGATAGACGAAAACCTCCTTCTTTTAACAGATGAGGTTTTAAAAAAGGAAAGGGATGTCTTAAGGCTTGCCAGCACAATAGATGAAATACAGGGTCTTCTTATTGACCTATTTTCATAATTCGCAATGAAATATCTTATCATTGTTCCTGATGGAATGGCTGATTATCCAATAGAAGGAAAGACGGCCCTTGAAATGGCATATACCCCAAATATGGATAGGTTAGCAAAAGAAGGAATAATTGGGACAACAAGAACCATTCCAGAAGATATGCCAGCTGGCTCTGATGTTGCTTGCCTTTCTTTATTAGGATATGACCCAAGGGTTTATTATAAGGGAAGGGCACCTTTAGAAGCAGCAAGTATGGGTGTTTTTTTAAAAGAAGATGAGGTTGCTTTTAGGTGCAATCTTGTTACAGTAAAGAATGGAATAATGAAGGATTTTAGTGCAGGCCATATAAAAACAGACGAGGCATCTGAAATTATAAGGCTTGTAGATAAAGAATTGGGGAGGGAGGAAATAAAATTTTATCCAGGGGTAAGTTATAGACACCTTCTTGTTCTTTCCTCTTTCCTAATCCCTAATCCCTTTAACATTACCTGTACACCGCCACATAATATTACAGGAGAAGATTATCTATTACATTTTCCTTCTGGTAGCGAAGCTCCAATCCTTACAGGCCTTATGGAGGCATCAAGGGATATTTTAAGGGGAAGGGAATATGGAAATATGATATGGCTCTGGGGTGGTGGTATTAAGATGGACATTCCAAAGATAACAGAAAAATTTAACATCAAGGGTTCTGTTATCTCTGCTGTTGACCTTGTTAAGGGGCTAGGTATATTGGCAGGATTAAAACCAATAGATGTTCCTGGAGCAACAGGCTATTTTGATACAAATTATTTGAATAAAGCAAAATATGGACTTTCTGCATTAGAAGATAATGACCTTGTCTTTATCCACATAGAAGCACCAGATGAAGCAGGACACAATAAGGATTTAGAGCAAAAGATAAAGGCAATTGAGGAGATTGATGAGAAGATATTGGGATTTATCCTTTCTAATTTAGCTAGTGATGTAAGAATTCTTTTAATATCAGACCATCTTACACCTATATCCCTTGGAACACATACATCAGATCCAACACCATTTGTTATATGGGAAAAAGGAAAATTGGAAAAGGGAAAAGGAAATTGCTTTAATGAAAAAGAGGCAAAGAATGGTATTTTCCTTGCCCAAGGAACAGAGTTAATTAAAATGCTTTTTAGTGCTTAACTTAAGCTTTGACAGCAAAACTTAAGATAAAAGCAAAAAATATTATATAAAATGTACGTGTTTAGCTCAAATTTTAAATCTAAAGCACGAACTAAAAATGTCCAATTTCCAAATCCAAATGTCCAATAAATGTCCAATGATTCAATGTCCAATATACCCCTTGTGGGGTAATGTCCAATTTCCAAATCCAAATGTCCAATCAATATGGAATTTGTCATTGGGATTTGGACATTGGGATTTTGTTTGTCATTGGTCATTGGGATTTGGGATTTTGTTTGTCATTGGGATTTGGTCATTGGAATTTGTTTGTCATTGGGGATGAGGATTTATTTACTTTGTACCTAAATATAGGACATCTAAACACATACTATAAAATCAAAATACCTATCTTCTATTCTATCTCTATCCCCATACTTCGTGCTGTTCCAATTACCTGCTTTGTTGCACCTTCCATGCTTGTTGCATTAAGGTCAGCCATCTTTTTTTTTGCTATTTCTTCGATCTTTTCCCTCGTAATTTTTCCTACCTTCTTTCTATTTGGATTATCAGAGCCTTTTTCCAAGCCTATTGCTTTTTTTAGTAGCACAGAAGCAGGTGGCGTTTTTAGGTCAAATGTGAATTTTTTATTCTCAAGGACAGAAATAATAACGGGAATAATCAATCCCTCTTCCATGTTCCCTGTCTTCTCATTAAAGGCTTTGCAGAATTCCATAATGTTTATTCCAGCCTGACCTAATGCAGGACCTATTGGAGGGGCTGGATTTGCCTTTCCTGCTGGTATCTGAAGCTTTATTTTCTTTACTACCTTTGCCATTTTTTATAACCTCTCTACTTGGTAAAATTCTAGCTCAAGAGGGGTTTGTCTTCCTAAAATATTTACCATTATATGAAGACGCTCCCTCTTTAGATCAACATCCCTTATAACACCCATAAAATTCGCAAATGGTCCATCTATAACCCTTACACTCTCTTGTGGTTTAAAGATAACCTTTGGCTGAACTGTGGCTGTTCCCTCTTCTATCTTTCTAAAGATTGCATCTACCTCTTCTTTTTTTAAGGCTACAGGCTTTGCTTTTGTTCCAACAAAGCCAAATACACCGGGTGTATACCTTACAATATGCCAAATATTGTCATCCAGGTCCATCTCAAGAAAGATATAGCCTGGAAACACCTTCCTTGTTGTTATCTTTTTCTTTCCACCCCTTATCTCTGAAACCTCTTCTGTTGGAATAATTATCTTAGAAACCCTTTCTTCCCCTCCTAATGCTTTAAGCCTATTTACGATATTGGTTCTTGTAGCATTCTCTTGTCCAGAGTATGTATGGATAGCATACCATTCGCTCATTTCATCACCTCACTTTATTAAAAACATCATTATATTTAATGAGATATAATCAACAATTCCTAAATATAAACTAAAGATAACAACCGAAATTAAAACAGCAATTGTTGAGCCTATTATTGCCTTTTTTCCTGGCCAGGAAACCTTTCCTGTTTTGGGGTTTGTTTCTATCCAGACCTCTTTCAAGAAAGCCCTTCCTCTTTCATACCAAAATTTTGTTCGCTCTTTTATTGGATACATAAAAACTCAAAACTTAAAATTCAAAACTAAAAACTACTTCCGGCCCGGCAGGACTTGTGAACTTCGGATTTTCTAGGGCTATTCTGTCGCTTTGCTCCTTCATAGCCTAACAAAATCTCTTCTTGGTCCTTTACTCCAATTCCTGTTTTCTCCTTAAATTTTAATTTATCCTTAACCTTTATATTCTACCCAGGCCCGGCAGGACTTGAACCCGCAACCCCCGGTTTTGGAGACCGGTGCTCTAGCCAGTTGAGCCACGAGCCTATTTTGTCTCTTTATGTAGGGTGTGAACCCTACAAATTCTACAATATTTTTTAAGTTCAAGCTTCTGTGTTTGCGTTTTTTTATTCTTCATTGTAGAATAATTCCTTTCCTTACAATTAGAACACGCCAATGATATAACCTGCCTTCCCTTTTTCTTCACAATAAAATTTTACCTTAAAAACTGCTACCCTGTCAATATCTTTTCACCTTATCCCTAATATTTTATGAATTTGAGGGATTATTCTAACATCAGAAAGCCTTTCTAATGCCATCTTTTGAAAAGAAAAAAGCCTGTCAAAGGCTACATTTCCATCTGGCTGGATAACAAGAGGGATTTTAAAGTCTGTATCTTTTATTATTCCTATCCCCTCCAAAAAATCATCTTTGCTTGTCTCGTTGGTAATAACCATCTTTACAAAGCCATTACTTATCTTTTTAAGAAATTTTTTATGCTCTTTCCAAAGGGGCTTTTCTTTTGTTGACGATGGAAGTTTTATATCCATAGAAACAAGGTCAATTAGCCCCTTTATTTTTTCAAATTCATCCGGAAGAGAGCCATTTGTATCAAGATAGACAAAATATTCCTTAAAATAAAGAAATTCCTTTATAAAATCTGCTTGTAAAAGGGGTTCTCCACCTGTAAGGCTAATGGAATGAAAGGGTGCTTTTTTTCTAATTATATTGTGAAGAAGGGAAGGAGATATTGGGTTTTTTATTTTTTCATCAAATACAACGCATTCTTTTGCTTTATTTTGTGCATATTTTGTATCACAAAAATCACACCTTAAATTGCATCCAGAAAATCTAATAAAAATTTGCCTTTTCCCCAGCAAAAGCCCTTCTCCTTGAATTGAAAGGAAAACCTCATTTATATTTGCATTCATAATGATGAAAGTAAGAAGTAAATATTTCGTAACTATTCAGCATATCATAACAAGTCAGTGATTAGTGGTTAGTTTTTAATAATGGCGCTAATCATTTTTCTTATTTCTATAATTTTAACATTTAACCCATGCAAATCACCATCAGTTATATATTCGTATTTACTCACCTTTTTAAGTTAAGATCTAAACTTTGGCAAAAAATGACTTCATTGCTCCTAAACTATTTCGCTAACTCTAACTCCTTTAGAATATACTCTGTGTTGTTTGGAAGTTTTGGCCATTCAGGGTGTCCATTTAATGAGCGAAACTATTCCGATGGTTAAATAGCCTTTGGCAGGGTTCACCTATTTATAAGTAGCTGACCTTCAAGTCCTAACTTTGCAATATTCCGCACGCACCAACTTTAAGTTTACAGCCGATATAAAGACCAAGCTACCCTTGACTTTGTTTTTAGATAGCTTTGAAATATTGAAATTAGAAATACGGTTAAGCGTTGATATGAAAATACTCTCGGTAAAAAAGGGGACAGGTTCATTTTTTTAAACCTAGATTGACCTTCTAAAGCAGGAAATAGAGCAACTTAAGAGAAGGTAGGAGGTAGGGAGCCTTGACCCTTCACCTTGACCCTTCACCCTTGACCATTCACCCTTGAGCCTTCATCCGTAAGCAAATTTATCCTTGATTTATGCTTTAATTTATTGTATCATTTGTAATGAAAAGAATATGGTTAAAACAATCCCTGCAATTTATAGGATTGACCCATTATTATGGGTATGACCCAACCCCATTTTATTGATATACATCCTCATGCTAAAGAACGACTTAAAGAACGAGGGGCAACTGAAGAAGAGATAATAAAGACCATTGAGGAGGGAGAAAGGTTTCGGGCAAAATTTGGACGAATAGGGTTTAGACGAAATTTTGCTTGTGAAAGTATATGGAGAGGTAAGAAGTATAAAACAAAACAGATAGAGCTATATGCAGTTAAAGAAGATGAGAATTTCATTGTAATTACAGTTTTGGTAAAATATTTTTAGGAGGTGAATCTATGGAAATAACCTATGATCAAAGATACAATATTGGATATATAAGATTTAAAGAAAAAACTAGGGGGATTGAAACTATACAGATAAGCGATGAATTAAATATTGACATCTCTCCCGATGGAAAGGTTTATGGTATTGAACTACTGAATGCAAACGAGCAGCTTAAGATTATGGAAAAAAAAGAATTTGCTTTTACCAACGAATCTACGGGTAAGACTGTGCAATTTCCTATTAGTGTAACACATTAGCCACAAACGATAAGGTATTTTTAGAGATTTCTGAAATCTCTGTTTATAAGCCAGAGGATGTCTATACTGAAACAAAATTGGTTTTTAAGTAATCATTTAAAAATCCTAAATGGTTTCACTTTTGCTTCGCATTCCAAAATCCTTCGTGCTTGTGGATTTAGAATTTCTTTTTTTTCTTTCATACACATAGAATTCTTGAAATTCAATTGATGTTGAGTATAGATGGTTATCTGAAACTGACCCGAGGAGCGGTTTTTTCCTATTATGAGTTTATTCATCCTGCTAGTGATAGGCTAACCGATGAGAAATGGCAAAAAATGCTGAAACAAGGCAAAGCACCTCCTTTACCAGACTGGATAAAAGAATATTTATTAAATAGGCCTGCTCATAATGTTCCAAGACCAAGATACATATATAGTTCTGGGTCTTAATTTTTGCTAATGTTAATCATTTTATCCTGTCTTCTGTTTTTATTTTATCCAGAACATTACGCATCAGGAGAGGAAGTAAATTTTTGTGCTGTAGGAGATATATTGCTTGATAGGGGCGTAAGGGTAATAATTGAGAAAAAAGGTGTGAATTACCCATTTGAGAATACTGCTTACTTTATCAAATCGCATGATTTAGCCTTTTGTAATTTAGAATGCCCAATATCAGAAAGGGGCGACCCTTTGGGTAAAATTTATACCTTCAGGGCAGAGCCGCAGTTTGTTGAGGGATTAAAAAAATCTGGGTTTAATATAATTTGTCTGGCGAACAACCATACACTTGATTATGGAAGGAATGCTTTTGTAGATACAAAGGAAATCTTGGAACGAAATGGTTTTTACACAACAGGAGCTGGTAAAGACCAGAAAGAAGCATCAAGGGCAACGATAATAGAGAAAAAAGGGATGACTTTTGCATTTTTAGCCTGTGTAACTATGCCTCTTGAAGGGATAGCATATTCTGAAGATCTACCAGGGCCTAATCAGACGGATATTGACGGTATGATAGAAGAGATAAAAAGTATCAGGAAAACGGTTGACTTTATTATTGTATCCTTTCATTAGGGGGCTGAATTTGCACCATTTCCATCAGATGAACAAAAGGAGTATGCCCACAGAGTCATTGATAACGGTGCAGATTTGGTAATAGGTCATCATCCCCATGTAATCCAGGGTGTAGAAAAATATAAGGGGAAGTTTATCATTTATAGTTTAGGTAACTTTGTCTTTGACCAAAGAAGGCTTGATGGGAGGGAAAGTTTTATATTTACCTGTATCTTTGCTGATAAAAGAATCGTTTCCTCTCGTATTATTCCCATCCTTATAGAAAATTGCCAACCCCGTTTTGCCAAAGGTAAAGATTATAGGCGAATAATGAATAGGCTGAAAGCCATTTCTAATAGGTGATTACTCACAATTTTTATTGCAAAGGGATAAAAATTTTGATAGAATAAGATATGTTACACCCAAAATCAATTTGTTTCAGTATAACAATGATGATTTTGTTAATAAGGGGGGTAGATTATGCCAAGTTTAGCTACTTCTTGTAGATATATTACTGATGAAAAGGGCAAGGCTAGAGAAATTATCCTTCCACTTAAGGTATGAAAGGATGTAACTGAAGAATTAGATAGCTTAAGGGAAAAGCAAAAAATTCTGTTTGGTCTTAAGCAAGCCTGTCAGGAAGTAAAGATGCAAAGAAAAGGGAAATTAGGAGAAGAAACCCTTGAGAACTTTTTGAATGAGCTATAAGGCAATCCCCACAGAATATTTTAAGCAACAAGTTCGCATTCTTCACAAAAGCTATCCCCATATCAAAACTGACCTTTTGGAACTCTTAAGGATTTTAAAAGAGAATCCAAAGACAGGAATTGCTCTTGGTAAGGGAATTTACAAAATACGGCTAAAGAGTTCAGATCCATAGTTTTGACTTTTGAATAAGGTTTTGTCTTCTTACTTTTCCTTAACCTTGTGTCTGCTGAAAAGTAAGGAGGGGGCGGTAAAGTTTAAAACCCAAACCCTATTTTTCAACATCAGCTTTTCTGGGGATGGTTTCCTTTACTTTAAAAGTAATCCTTTTTTTTAAATCTTCCAAACCTTTATTAAAAAATGATATACGCTCAGTCCGTGTCATATTTCTGGTTTTTTCATATACATCTTCTTTCCACTTCCATACCTCTATTAGTTTCTTTTCCTCACTCATCACCAATCACCTCCATAGGAGTTATCATTTCTAACTCCTTAAGATACCCCTGCATAATATTTACAGCATGCACCTTCTCTTTTTTATTAAGGTTAGCCAGATGTCGGTAATTCCAGCTAACCAATGCATCCATCTCATTAACTGTAGCAATTGCGATATGCAAGGCATCATCTCTTTTCTTTTCAGAGATAACACCTTCTGCAATATAAATATCCGCAAGCTCATCAATCTCATCATTAATCTCTAACATTATTGGTATATATTCTTTCATTAAGGCTACTAATTCTGATACGGTCTTTTCATCAGCATCTTCAATTTCTCTAACCACTACACCAGAAGAATATATCTGATACTTTCCTGACTTTAGATTTTCAAAAAATTGCTTTGTTATTTCCATTTTCTCTGGTACATCATCAGCATAGTAAAAATTCCAAACCGATGTATCAAGATATAATCTTAATTTTCTCATTCTAATTCCTTGTGCACTGTAGATAATTGATAAGGATGTCGCTATCATCCAATAATGTAATCTTTAGACTTATTGAACCAATATCAATGCCAGGTTTCATATATAAATGTTATACAATCTAACCCTTATTTGGCAAGAGGTTTATTTGAAAGTTGCCTCCTGGTGTTTTTTAAGCTAAATCTGGATTTATAACGAATGAAACGAATGACAGAAAGCGAATGGAGTAATTCGTTTATCCAAAGAATTTCTTACAGGAACTAAACACATACAGCAAAATAGACAAGGCAAAAGAAAGGGTGCTAGAGCTTTGACAATATGAATGCTGTTAAGGACAAAAAGGGGGAATCGCAAGAGGTATTACAGAAGATTCAAGAGGAATCAGAGAAACAGGCATTGCCTGAGCAGAAGCAGGTTTTTTTGGTTTCCGAGAAGATTCGCAGGCGAGTGCATAATCTACCCTCCCCTACTCGGCCACCCCTTGGTTATGATGGGCATAAGGCATTTGATCGGATCTTTCCTTATATCCGCATTTTAAACTCATTCTATTTTATCCTCTGCTAATCCGTGTTAATCAGTGGCTGAATAGTCACTAAGTGGGGAAATCAATAATTTCCCTTTTATCCGCTGTTAGGCAACTTTTGCTCTTTTTCTAAAGTGCCACCAAGAATAGACTCCAATCAATAGGCTAACTCCTCCAAATATAGTAAAATCAATCCATATCCGTGGATGAATTTTAGCCCACATAATGAGTTCAAGAATGTAGAAACCATCAAAGAGGACAAATCCTATTATTCCAGCAAGGGCTAAGCTGTACTTTTTTCTAATAATACCAAAGGCTGAAATAACATAGAGAATCCCAACCATAAAGGTAATGATGACTTTGGCATTAACCATCAAAGCACTTGCTGTAGGAGCTATGTCATCGTGCATTTTTATCGCTGCTTCTTGGTTTCCCAAGGCATAGATATTGCTGATGAACAACAAGCCGTTCAATACCATAACTATTAGAATGATTATCCTTCCTATTTTAGACAACATTTATTTTTCACCTCCTATGGGCAATTTTAGCCCATCTTTCAGTAGACAAAAAGCTTTCTTTCATCTCTTTCCACATTGTAACAAGTATATCATAAGGCAGGGTAAAAGTCGTCAATTCTTTAGGTAATCTCGGCCTTGCAGAAATATCGTGAAGTCCCCAAA
>JBFMDZ010000068.1 GCA_040753555.1 bacterium | reverse complement strand
GTTTTGATGGTATTTAACAAAAAAATCTATAAAGGAAAAAAGAGATTATCTTTTTGTGATGTGTTTTTGATATAATATATCCTGTTTAGAGGTAATTCTGGACAAAGGTAGCGAAATATAGGAAATTGTTGGAATTTGCAAAAGGATTTGAAATTATAGAAAAAATAGAATGGAATAGGGAGAGAAACGAACCTCTTATTCTTTGGAAAGGAGAGAAATATCCAGAAGGGATAATGTATTTTGATGATCTCCCCCCTCAACCCCCTCCTACAGAGGAAGAACGGAAAAAAGCAGAGGAAAGACGGAAAAAGGATAGCCTAGAGACAGCTATTAAAGAGAAAAAATCTTATGAGGGACGCTTAAAAAACAATCGTGTGCTGGTATTTGATTATAGTGGGATAGGAATAGGTGGTGTGGATTCTGATGCTAAGGAACAGGTTAGAAATATTATGGAAAACCCTAAATTAAGTAACAAGGAAAAGATAAGGGAATTAGAAATCTTGTTTATTGATGTTGAAGATATTGCCAAGTCAGTCTTTTATAACTACGACCCTAAAGAGTGGAGAGAATAAATAATGAAGCAGATTATCTTAATAAGTTTGCTTGTTGTTTCTTTTCTTTATGGATTAGAGGTTCCTGAGCCTCGTAAAGCATTTGTCTTTGCCCCTTGTAGATTTATACTGGGTAATGGTGGCGAAGATGAGATGAAGAATCTGTTTGATCACGAAGGACATATAATTATCATAATTATAAACTTGTTTACTTAATTCAAGGTAAGGATGAACCGCCTTTAAAACCCGTAACAACCCTTAAGGAATTTGAAAATGCCCTAAAGGGAGGATATGGGGTGTTTTTTGTCCATTCACATGGAAATGAGGATGCTCTAACAGTTGAAGCCTATCCCTTTAATGATGAAGGTAAAAGAGCAAGAGATGAGCAATTTGCCACTTACACAGCAATGGGATATAAAGAAGGCACAGAATCTATAAAACTATAGTAACTGATAAGTGTTATGTAATTGGTGTAAAAGGAAAATTCATTCAAAAAAGAACCTCTTTGAACAAAAGCCTTGTTTTTATAGCCGCTTGTCACTCTTTTTCCCTCGCCAATGCTTTTAATGCCAGAAACTTTTTAGGGTATAAAGACCTTTCTTATGCTCCAATATCTCGTCAGGATACCGAAAATATCTTTTACAACATGGGTGGATTAAAGGATGATGTGGATGGTGAGAAAGGTAATGATACCATACATTATGCTCTTTCCTGTGTTCATAATGAAAACTTAAAAGTCCAGCTTAATGGTCCAACAATGCGGTTATACCTTGCCCCTAAAATCCTTAAGGTTGAGGTAAATAGAGAGGTAGGAATAGACAAGGAAGAAATCTATACTTACAAATATCCTGATCTAACCTATCCCTTTATTGATTTTCCATACCCGGAAGACCTCTCTGATTGTCAAAAGAAGCCTGCCAAGGCTGGAAGATTAAGGGTAAAGATAAGGTTTTCTGAGGAGATGGATACAGGATGGTTAGGACAACCGACTAAAGTCTATTTAAAGCCTGCAGGTAGTGAAGATCCCATTGAGGTTAAACACGAATTCTGGCTAAAGAGCCTATATGACAATGACACCTGGGATGGTTATATAAACATTCCTTCCAATCAGGCTGATAGGTGGGATGGACTTGCAACATTGATGGTAAAAGGGCTAGACCATTTTAATGAGGATGATAGCTCTAAAAATTCTGGGGGAGAATTGGATACAGATGGTGATGGAATCTACAATGGTTATGATACTTGGCATAAATTTTACATTGACGCCACAAATCCCATCATCAAATCCACCGACCCAACGAATGAAGAACAAAATGTCCCCCTTGATAAGATTGTCTCAATAGCCCTTGAAGACCCAGAGGTTAATAACTATGCCTCTGGGATTGACCCAGATAGCTTTGATAAGACAAAATGCAGGATTTCCCCTCCTGTTTCAGGAAATTGGTCTTGTGATGGAAATAACATCAAATTTGAACCAGAGCAATTTAAACCAATGACAGAATATAGCGTAGCAATCCAAAAAGGAGCAATCAAGGATAAGGCAGGGAATTCCCTAGAATATTACTCATTTACCTTCAAAACAAAGGCTGGCTTTATTGTTCAGATTGACCCAACATATCATTCATTTAAACCAAACCAGACAAAGGCTCATAAGATAACCGTTGAGAATAAGACAAAGAAGGAATACAAGGCAAACCTTTCCTTGGATTGTATAGAATCTTCAGGTTGCCTCTACATTTCTAAATCCCCAGATTCTTTTTTAACCATTCCAGCAAGTGGAAAGAAAGAAACCACAATGGAGGTTACCTCAAGCAACAAGCTGGCAAAGGATGATGACCTTGTTTATGAAATATCCCTTTCTATCACAGGAATCCCCGATGAGGCAATAGAATACCCGCAGGGAAAGAAAATCACCGACCATCCTATCTACATCGACACCACCCCACCAAGTGTAGAGATTACGAATACAGATATTAGGAATGCAATAATAACATATCAATATGATTGCAAGGATAATTTTATAGGTTATTACAAAAGCTCAGGTAGGGCATCATTTGCTTGGAAAGGAAGCGATAACTACACAGAAAGCAATAAGATTCTATATTCCTATGGCATTGGAGGATGTGGAGGGTTTTCAACAAATACCTCTGTATCATATACCTTAAGCGAGGGAGATTATACCTTTTACCTTAAAGCAAAGGATGAAGCAGGGAATGAAAGTGCGATCGTCTATTCCTTTAACATAGGGGTAAATTCAAGGAGCGTAAAATCCCCAGGCTGTGACCATCCTGATGAGACAATGGATGTAAGCACAATCCATTATGACAAGGTAGAGGTAGACTTTAACTCAAAGATTCTCATTTTAAACAATGGCTTTTCAATGGCTGTTGCTGATATGCTAAAAGACATAGGGGAAACATTTAACCTAAGAGACCCAAGTGGAGAATTAAGTTTATTCACCAAATATCCTATTTTACTAATTCCTACCGGTGGATTAGATGGCTTAAATACACAATCATTCAAAGAGAAGCTAAAAGACTATGCAAAGGGTGGAGGAACAATCATCTGCTTTGCTCAACAATATGGAGAGGATTTTCAAATACTCCCAGGAAGCCTTACTGCCTATGGCTGGAGGGAAGACCAGAGTTGCTACTCAAATGCTGTCTATATCCAGGATTACCATCCAATCATATCATCCCAACAAAAACAGGGAATGGATGCAGGGGTTGATGGTTATTTCCTAAAATACCCAGACAATTCAACAATCATCCTAGCAAGAACAAAGAATGACTTACCAGCAATGATAAGCTATCCCTATGGAAAGGGAAGCATTATTGTAGGAACACTATACTCTGATTGGGGATATAGAAGAAATCAGGTATCAAGGGAAGAAAGACTAATGATTAACAACCTAATAACCTTTGTAAAAAACAAAGATATTCAAGAGATAGAGCCAGAACAAACCATCACCATTCCCTTTAGCTCAACGGAAACAATAAGGCTTTATAACCCAGAGAAAAAGCTAATTGCTACCTTAACAACCAATATATTCACCTACACCACCACAAACAAAGACATTCTGGGGATATATGAGATAAGGTATGGAACAAATACAGAGGCATTTGTCTTAAGGAAGAAGATACCGGTTGGAGAGATAAGCCTGGGAGATTACCAGATTTGGGCAAATGCAGATGAATTTGGTCTTTTAAGAAAGCCATTTTTTTATATTATTGGGAAAAGGGAAGCGGCGGAAAACAAAAATGAAAGTCAGGAGTCAAGAGTCGGGAGTCAGGAGTCAGAAGTGAGGTAAAGGTTTAAATAAATGGAAAACTTAAAACTAAAAATGCAAAACTACAACTTAAAACTCAAAATTATTTCTTACTTTGTCTTGCAGTAGTTTTAAATTTTGAATTGTGGTTTTTGGTTTTTAGCTTTTAGCTTTAAGTTTCCTAAGGGGTAAGGATTTAAAAAAATGGCAAAAATTTTCTTGACAAAATATAAAAACAAAGAATATCATATAAATTATGATAAAAATTATCAGAGAGGTGATGTAAGATGTTTAAACAAACATTAAGTAAAGGAATAGCCTGCCTGCTTGCATTAGGCTTGCTGGGAGGATTAGGCTGGGCAGAAAAGAGGCCGGCTAAGAATGAGGAAGGTTCTAAGGGAACCCAAGCTTCTCAATCAATAAGCTTTGAGGAGATAGAAAGGCTCCATTTATTATTTGATGGTCCAGAAACCCTGGAAAAGACAAGGTTAATCCAAAAGTGGAGGTCGTTACCCAGGGAAGAAGGTGAAGAAGTTTTTAGAAGGCTGGATTTGTTGAATTCGGGTGTTGACCCTTCAATAGTAAAGGATGATGTAAAATTATACAAAACCCCTATTTATCCCAAGAAATCTATCCTGGGAGGCATACTTGGCATAAGGAGCGGGACTGTAATTGCCTATGGACATTTGCTTAAGCCTCCATATTATGTAGAGAGAAAGGGGGAGGAGGTTTTTATTAACGGAATTCGGGTTCATCCCCTAATGAGCAATCCTAATGTCAAAATCAAGATGAAAGCTTTTACTGAGGAAGAAAAGAGGCAGCGTGAGAAAGAAAGAAAAGAGGAATGTGAGACAGTAAATGCACTTGCAGATTATTATTTAGAGGTCAAGGCTAAAGAGGGCAGAGAGATTGCCTCTAAGAAATTGCTGGAATTTGCAAAAAGATTTGAAAATATAGAAAAAATAGAATGGGATGATGAAATAGAATCACCTTTTATTACCTGGAAACATAGTAAAAGTAAAATTGCAACGGCAATAGACTATTTTGCTTATCCTGCTCCTCCCCGCCCAACAAAAGAAGAATTGAGAAAGGATAGGATAAAGTTAGCAAAGCAGGAGAAAGAATCTTGCGAACTAGGGCTGAGAAACAACAGAATTTTGACATTTGATTATAGTGGAGAAACAGGTGGTATGGACTCTGACGCTAAGGAATCTGTTATAAACATTATGGAAAACCCTAAATTAAGCAATAAAGAAAAAATAAAGAAACTAATGATTTTGCTTGCTGGTGATGAGGATACTGCTTGGGCTTATGATGATACTGCCAAATCAATCTTTTATAACTATGACCCTAAAGAGTGGAAGGAGTAAACAATGAGACAGATTATTCTAAGCTTTCTTATTATAACCTCTTTCCTTTATGGATTAGAAGTTCCAGAGCCTCGTAAAGCATTTGTCTTTGCTCCTTGCAGATTTACACTGAATAATGGTGGTGAAGATGAAATGAAGAATCTATTTGATCACGAAGGACATAATTATCATAATTATCGACTTGATTCCAAGGTTAACTCCCACTCAGATTTAGACCCAGAAGATGCAACCCTTTCTGAATTTACAAAAGCCTTATCTAGTCCCTATGGAGTATTCTTTGTCCATTCACATGCAGGATCTGTAAGTTTATTGGTTGAAACCTATCCTTATACTGATGATGGCGAAAGAAGACGAAATGAAAAATTTGAGGAATATATAGCAACTGGATATTCACCAACAGAAATTTATACTACCTATGATCATCAGAAAAATCCAACATACTATGGAATTGCTGTAAAAAGATCATTTATTCAAACAAGAGCCTGTCATAAAGATAAATCCATTGTTTTTATAGCTGGTTGTCGTTCCTTTCCCCTTGCCAATGCTTTTAATGCTAGAAATTTCTTGGGATTTGCAGGTACCAGTACTGTTGATAAAAACCGTGAGGCAGCGGAAAACCTCTTTTACAACATTGGTGGATTAAGGGATGATGTGGATGGTGAGAAAAACAATGATACCATACACTATGTTTATGCCTATGCTAATAGCGTTAATTCAAATTTAGGAGCCCAGCTTAATGGTCCAACAATGCGGTTATACCTTGCCCCTAAAATCCTTAAGGTTGAGGTAAATAGAGAGGTAGGAATAGACAAGGAAGAAATCTATACCTACAAATATCCTGATCTAACCTATCCTTTTATTGATTCTTCATACCCTGGAGACCTCTCTGGTTGTCAAAAGAAGCCTGCCAATGCTGGAAGATTAAGGGTAAAGATAAGGTTTTCTGAAGGAATGGATACAGGATTATTCGGACAGCCAACCAAAGTCTATTTAAAGCCGGCAGGTAGTGAAGACCCAATTGAGGTTAAGCATGAATTCTGGCTAAAGACTTTATACGACAATGACACCTGGGATGGTTATATAGACATTCCTTCCAATCAGGGTGATAAGTGGGATGGACTTGCAACATTGATGGTAAAAGGGCTAGACCATTTTAATGAGGATGACAGCTCTAAAAATCCTGAGGGAGAATTGGATACAGATGGTGATGGAATCTACAATGGTCATGATACTTGGCATAAATTTTACATCGACACCACAAATCCCGAGGTTAAATCCACCAACCCAGCAGATGGGGAAGAAAATGTTCCTCTTGATAAGATTGTCTCAATAAATATTGAAGACCCAGAGGTGAATAATTATGCCTCTGGGATTGACTCAAATAGCTTTGATAAGACAAAATGCAGGATTTCCCCTCCTGTTTCAGGTAATTGGTTTGTATTTGTGGACGGTAGTATTTGTTTTGAACCAGAACAATTTAAACCAATGACAGAATATAGCGTAGCAATCCAAAAAGGAGCAATTAAGGATAAGGCAGGAAATCCCCTAGAATATTATTCATTTACCTTCAAAACAAAGGCTGGTTTTATTGTTCAGATTGACCCAACATACCATTCATTTAAGCCAAACCAGACAAAGTCTCATAAGATAACCATTGAGAATAAGACAAAGAAGGAATACAAGGCAAACCTTTCCTTGGATTGTATAGAATCATCAGGTTGCCTCTACATTTCAAAATATCCAGAAACACAATTAACCCTTCCCGCCGGGGGAAAGAAAGAAACCACAATGGAGGTTACCTCAAGAGGTGAGCTGGCAAAGGATGATGACCTTGTTCATAAAATATCTGTTTCTATCTCTGGAATCCTAGAGGAGGCAATAGAATACCCAGAGGGAAAGAAAATCACCGACCATCCTATCTACATACCACCCCCTGACACCACCCCACCCAATGTATGGCTTACAGAGACAAATATTAAAAATGCAGAAATAGTCAATAAATATGATTGTAAGGATAAGTTTATAGGCTCTTCCACAAACAAAGGAAATGCATCATTTTCCTGGGCAGGAAGCGATAATGTAACTTTACCAAGTAATCTTTCATATTCATATAGCCTTGGGAAAAAAAGCGAGGTTTTTTCAAACAATCCCTCTGCATCATACAACCTAGATGAGGGAGATTATACCTTTTACCTTAAGGCAAGGGATGAAGCAGGGAATGAAAGTAATATCACCTATTCCTTTAAGATAGAGACAAAGTCAAAAACGGTAAAATCCCCAGGCTGTGACCATCCAGATGAGACAATGGATGTAAGCACAATCCATTATGACAAGGTAGAGGTAGACTTTAACTCAAAGATTCTCATTTTAAACAATGGATTTTCAATGGCGGTTTGTGATATGCTAAAAGACATAGGAGAAACATTCAATCTAAGAGACCCAAGTGGAGAATTAAGTTTATTCACCAAATACCCAATTTTACTAATTCCAACCGGTGGATTAGATGGCTTAAATACACAATCATTCAAAGAAAAGCTAAAAGACTATGCAAAGGGTGGAGGAACAATCATCTGCTTTGCTCAACAATATGGAGAGGATTTTCAGATTCTTCCCGGAAATCTATCTGCCTATGGCTGGAGGGAAGACCAATCCTGCTATTCAAATGCTGTCTATATCCAGAATTACCATCCAATAATCTCAAGCCAGCAAAAGCAAGGAATGGATGCCTCAGTAGATGGTTATTTTACCAAATGGCCAGATAATGCCACAATTATATTAGCAAGAACAAAGAATGGCTTACCAGCAATGCTTATCTATCCCTATGGAAAGGGAAGCATTATTGTAGGAACATTATACTCTGACTGGGGATACAAAAGGAATCAGGTATCAAAAGAAGAAAATCTTATGATTAACAACCTCATTACCTTTGCCAAGAGCCAGAAAGAAATCCCAGAGATAAAGCCAGGGGAAACATTGACCTACACCCTAAGCATCCCAAATACAGCAACCCTAAGGGTATATTCCCCTGATAAAGAGCTTCTGGGCGAATATCCCTATTTTCAAACATTTACCTACTATGCAAAAGAAAAATCAAAGCTTGGAATCTACAAAGTAACTGACCAAGGAAATGACCCCATCTTTTACTTTGCTGTTTCAAAACACCTTTCCCAAACCAATCCCCTTCCTGGTCTTTTATTCTCTCTTACAAGCCCTACGGATATATTACTAGAGGGAGAGAAATATACATTTTCCATCTATATTGCTAATAACACTCAAGAGACAAAGACGATAACAACTTATTGGGAATGGGTTCATGGAGGAAAGAATTACATAGGAAATTTCACTATTCCAAGCAAAGAAAGTTTAATTATTCCCTTTATTACTACAGCTACAAGGTGGTATGGTTTTGGGGGTTGGCGACTTTGGATCTACTTTTATGAGGGAGAAAGATACTTAGGGGTAAGGTCAATTGGGGGAAAGCTTATTTGCTTATCACTAGATGCAGAGATAGAAAAAGATAGAGAACAATACACACTAGGCGATGTGGCGACTATTACTGTTAAGGTTAAAAACAAAATATCCCAGGAATACAACCTAAAGCTTAACCTTAAAATATCCCATCCAAATAATACATTGCTCTTTCAAGAAGAAAGGGATATATTACTTGGAACAGAATCTATACAAGAATTTGGATTTACCATCCCAAGCACTGCTACCTCTGGCTACTACATAATTTGTGCTGATGTCTCAAAAAATAACGAAAGGATTGGATATTCTGCCAATTATTTTAAGATACTAAAGGCTTTTCTTTCCCTTAAATTAGAGCCTTCAGAAACATTTATAAAGGGAACAAATACTATTTTCTTCACTATAGCAAACAAAGGGTCAAATACTGCCTTTTCTCCTAAATTGGTCATAAGCCTAAATTGTCCAGACAATAATGAGATTAAGAAGACAATAACATTAAGCAATATAGAGCCAAATGAAACAAGGACAATAAGTTCAGAGATTTACATTCCTAAAATTCTCTTTGGGACATATAGATTAAATTATACAATAGAAGATGAAGAAGGAGGCATATTGCTTTCGGGAAAAAGTGAAATCCCCTCATCAATTATTATAAATCCAAAGTTTGACAAGCCATTTTATCGGATAAGGGATAGGATGAATATCGGGGTTGAGGTTATCAATAATGGAAGCTTTAGATTAGAGGATTTTTTGCTTTCTCTTTCCATCCCAGATATAGGGTTTGAGATACAGACTTCAATTGGTCTGGCTCCTAAAGCAAAAGTCTACCTGGTTTATAATCCCATTATTCCAGAAGGTGTAAAACCGGGTATATATCCCATTGAAATTAGGGGAATAAAGGAGGACTCTACAATTACAAAAACAATAAGCTTTGTAATTCCAAAGGCAAAGCTTGTGATTAAACCCTTAGAAAAAGAGAGGTATGCTACTGGAGAAACCTTAACGGTCATTGTAGAAAACCAAGGTGGTGTAGATTCTCCCTATGAATTTGAGGCAAGCTTATGCAATTGGAATTTTAAGGGAACGGGTACCTGCCTTTCCGGTGGAACATCTACCATCGCCATTTTTGTCCCATTTTGGCCATCTGATCGTTCTATGTTTAATTTAGAAATAAAAGGATGGGCAAAGATTTCCCAATGGATTTTAATAGATAAAATGAACCTTTATCTTACCAAAGATGAGCCTGTTTTTGGTGGTGATGAGATAAATATCTGCATTGAGAGTAAAGCGATAAAGGATTTAGAATTTAACTATAATATCTTTCTTATAAAAGACAAAGAAACACTTGGGACAAAAACAGGAACAGCTACATCAAAAAGCCTTTCCTTATCATCTATTCCCTTTATTATTCCAAACCGGCTTAAGATAGAAAAAGGAACATATACGATTAGGGCAGATTTTAGGGAAAAGGAGAGGGGTTTGACATTAAGCCTTGATGAGAAGATTTCTATTTCTGGTATGGTGGAGGTAGGTTTAAACAAAATGGATTTTACAAGAGGGGAAGATATAGGGATTATTTTTAACAATAGGGGGAATGAAAAGAATGTTAATCTTAGCTTAAGGCTTATGGATAATGACAATTTAATAGCCTCAAGCTCATCCTCGCTAATTATACCTAAGGGGTCTTCTACCCAGATATTCAATATCCCAGATTATGTGAAAACCCTTGGTTATAAGCTTATAATAGAATTAAAGGATGATTTTTCTGATATTTTAAGCTTTAATTTTGATATAAACATCAAGGGCATTGAGACTGATTTGGATATATCATTGGATAAGATTGCCTATTTTCCTGATGAGCCAATCAAGGCAACCATTTCTCTAACAAACAAATCCTTTGAGCTTAAAGAGGCGACCATTTCAACCAGGGTTATTGATATGAACCCACCAAAGATTGTTTCTATAAAAGGGAGATGGAATAAGAGTGGTGAGGCTACGATTTATTTAGAAATCCTTTTTTCTCATAAAATAGACCATGCAAGCCTTTATCCTAATTGGATTAGGTTATTGTTCATACAATTTTCAACACCTGAGGGAAGTACTCCTAAACCTCCAGAATGGAGAACTTTATCATCTCCAATGGTTAAGAATAACTTAATTTTTGGCTATATTAATGTACCTTCTTATTATTATACCCAGTATTTTTATTTAAGTGAAATTATTATCAGCGCAAATATAAAAGATGTCTATGGAAATAGCCTTGATGGAAATAGGAATGGAGTAGAGGAGGGCTCGGCCATTGATGATTGGAAAACAACTGGCTTTATTTTACAGTGGTGTGGGCCTGAAGAATTCCAGCTTGATGTATCCCCCTCAGAACTTCCCCAACTTTTTACAAATCTATATAAACAATAAGATAAAATGGATTATTGTTAAAAAAACAAAAAGAAAAGAAATATTTAAGAAAAATACCAAATCTGCCGATATTAAAGAAGGGGAC
>JBFMDZ010000067.1 GCA_040753555.1 bacterium | reverse complement strand
AGAAGGGCATATGGTTATAGGGATAAGGAGTATATGAAGCTAAAGATTATTCAAGGATGTTCCTCTATGGGTGTCTTTAAACCCTATCCCTATCCTAATGCACCATAATCCGCGATGAGCCGTATTTTTCTACTTTAAATGCCTTTTTGCCTCATTGGGGGGTTAGGAGATGCTCGTGAATTTTATCCTTTAAGGCAATTCCTTCTTTCCAATCTTTCCAAGATAGTTCATCAGGCTTGCCGATAGGCCCTCAAGGCTTCCTGTGCTTCCTGTGCTTAAAACAAGGGTTTCTGGAGCAATTCTTGCCTTTGCCTCAGCCAGAGCAACAATGGCATTAACCAAAGCGGTCTCTGTTTTTCCTAATGCCTCAACCTGACCTTGATAAGCCTTTGCCCTTGCCATTCCAATTGCCTCAACCTCAGCACCCTTAGCAAACCCTGTTTCTCTAATATAGGTTGCCTCTCCATCAGCCTCTGCCTTCCTTGCCCTTGCATTGTTTGATTTTATCTCAATCCCCACCTGTGACCTTGCGAGCTCTGCCTGCTGGTCTGCGGTTCCCTTTGTCTTTTCCATCACTATCCTCTCTTCCTGTGCCTCTTTCTGCTTCTTGTATGTCTCAATTTGTTGATTGGCAATCTCCCTATCGGTAAGGACATTTACAAGTTGTTGGGGAAGGATGACATCCTGGATAAAAACCCCTTTTGTCTCAACATCATATTGTGAAAGGAGGTTCTTGATATGCAAAAATGCCTCCTCCTGAACCTGCTGCCTTGTCTCGATGAACTTAATCGCAGGCATACCCTGAAGCTTATCCCGAAAATGGTTTCCCACCGCACCTTGCAATACCTCATTTACCAGATTCTGGATTGAGCCAACAATGGAGATAACCCGCGGTGCCTTTGTATCAGGGATATGGATTTGTACCTGAAGATCAATTTTAAACTCAAATCCTTCTCTGCTCTTTGCATCTATTGGGTTTAGCTCCTTGTCAAGCTCATGTGCCTTTGAGGTTATGGTTGCCCAATTTAAGGTAAGGATAGAGGTGGGAACAATTATTGCCTCATAACAGCGAGGGTTTATGGGATATTTTCCTGTTCTAAGTGGCTCATTCCATATCCCTCTATATCCAGGCCTAACTAAGGTTCCAAACTTAAATTCTGCCCCTGAAATATCCCTTGTCGGCTTTCCTACATAGGATTTTACCACTGAAACCTCACCCTGCTTTACAATAAGCATGGGAAGCTTTTCCACGCTAACCAAAAATGGATTTAGGTTAAATGCTCCATAAAGAAGGGGGTCATACTGAAGCCCAATCCTTCCTCCTGAATCCAAAAATTTCTGGAAATCCTGGTAATTATTATGAACCTCATTCTTTGTTCCCAAAACCCTTTCAATGATTACATTATCCTCAATATTCTCGGCTACCTCTTCAAAATCACCAATTCGGCTTGCGATTGTCCCGGGGGGTAATGGATTTCCCTCAAATGTTGTAACAATCCCGATCATATCAAGCACCTCTTTATTTCCGCCTGGCTCTGGCTCAATCCTTACTACATTCAATTGCTCCCTCTTAAGCCCGAATGTCTCGGGTGTAATCTCTCCTCTTTTTACATCAATATTAAGCTCGGGCGATATAGGAATCCCATATACCCGCTCCTTTGTTATCACAAGAAATGCAACCGGATGAATGGGAGCTAATGTTCCTGGGGGAAGGACAGGCCTTTGAACACCCTTTTCTCCACCATTTTCAAGGAAAACCCCAATATCGGTAAAATTGCCAAATATGGGATTGTATCTTGCTGATTTTGCACCCACCGGCAGAGGCTTTCCAATCTGGGAGATCACAACCCCTATTTCACCGGCAGGAACCTGAACCCAGGGGTGTTTTTCAACCCGTGATATAGGCCAGAATACCCATCGCAGCCCTGGCATCAATAGCCTTGCCTGATAGCCTGGCTCTCCCTTGAAAGCAATAGGACAATCATTAGTTAATTTTTTTCCGCTTATGGAAAACCTTTTGATGATTAAGCCAACCTCATTTGGACCAATTGAATGGATGGATTTTATAATAATATTGATAAGATTGACAATAATAAAGGCAGAGATGGCAAGAATTACCCCCCATACTATTGGCATTGCCTTAATGAAGGTTATTACAAAAACTACAACACCACAGATTATCCCAATTGCTATTGCCATCATAATCATAATGATATTAAATTCCCTCTCATAATGTCAAATGTTTTGTCGGGATATTTTGACTGCGACTTAAGCACATTGTATCCATTTTTATCCCATTCAAGGGTGTTTGCTAATTTTTCGTAACATGGGTGGAGAGATTTAAGAATTTCTTTCCTTAAGGTTCATTTCCTTTTCTTAAGATTAAGCTCTCATAAGGAAAGAGTTTGCATGCCATCTACCTAAACACATACAAACAAATAAACACATATGTGAACTTTAAAAAATAATGGGAGCAAGGGATTGGATTTCTTCTTTAATGATTTCTTCTGCTTTTTCTCTTTCATCCTTTCTTATTTTCATTGTCCTATCTATAATCCCTTGAAATGAGTCAAGATTATAGAGGAAAACACCAAAAAGATTTCCTATATTTGGCTCAATGTCCCTTGGAACTGCAAGGTCAATTAAAACCAAAGGGTTTTTCCTTTTATCTGGAATGTCCTTTATAATATAATGTGGTGATGATGTTTGAGAGATAACAAGGTTGCATTGTCCTAATTTCTCAAAGCAATCATTAAAATGTAAAGCAATCCCATTAAACCTTTTTGCTAATTCTAATGCCCTTTCAAATGTTCTGTTTCCAACAAAAATGGTTTTTACGCCTTTATCAACCAAATGTTTTAGGGTTATCTCAGAGATTTTTCCTGCTCCAATGACCATCACTGTCTTATCCCTTAAATCCCCCAATTTCTCATAGGCTACATTGCAAGCAATAGATGGGATTGAGTAATTTCCCTTTGCAATATCTGTCTCTGTCCTTATCCTCTTTGCTACTCTGAATGAATGCTGAAACATGGTATTTATCGCTTTACTTGTTGTTTTCTTTTCTTGTGCAAGCCTATAAGCATTCTTAATCTGACCCAATATTTCAACCTCACCAACAACCATTGAATCCAACGATCCTGCAACCCTAAAAAGGTGTGTTAATGCCTCTGTTTGAGAGAAAAAATAAAACTGCTCTAAAAGATTAAGCTCTATTTTAAAGAGGTTTCTTATGTAATCCCTTAATCTTTCTTTTAAGCTATTTTCTGATGAAACTACATAAACCTCTGTTCTATTGCAAGTTGAGATAAGGACAGCCTCATCAAATGTCTTCTTTGCAATATCTATAGCATCTTTAATAGAAGAAGAATTTAAAGCCACCTTTTCCCTCATATCCTCTTTTGCTACTTTATGATTTATTCCAAAAACAGCAAAGCTTTTCATTTTTAAGATATCCTTCTCTTTCCAAGGGTTTTTATAAATTCTTCAATTTTGCTTGTAATGTCAAGGTTTGATGTATAGGAATAAATAGCATTCTCACCCTCTCCCATCTTCTCAACAATACCCATTTCTGCAAAATAATCAAACTCCCTTGCTATATCAGATGGTGGCCTTTTAAGCCATCCCGAAAACTTACTCAGGGTATCCATAGCATAAGGATTTTTTGAAAAGAATATTAAAATCTCAATCCTTGTTAAGATAGCCTCAAATTCCTTTAGCATCCCGTCAATTGTGTTCATCTTTTCCTTTATTAGACGGTTCGGACGGTTCAGACAATTCAGACAGTTGTCTGTCCTCTGTTATCTGAATGTCTGTTGTCTGTCTTGCATTCATATTCCCCTCACAGATACATTGGAAATAAATGCTTCTGCCTCCCTTTTAAACCCCAAAAGGACATCCTTTGGATATGGAGCAATTTTTTCAAAATCAGGGTTCAGGGTTTTTTCATTCCTATATTGCTGAATTACATACTTCTTTGCCCAAGAAATTTCCCTTGCAATTTCCTTTATCTTTTCTAAATCAATTATCCCAGGAACCCCCGTTGTCCTAATTTCATAATCTATTTCCATATTTCTTAAAATCTCTAAAGATTCCTTAATTTTATCTACATCTACTGTAATTCCGCAAGTATTATTGTAATCAGAAAATGTAGATTTAATATCAAGGCTAATATAATCAATAGCCTTGTTTTCTATAAGGCCTCTTAAGACATCTGGAAGATAGCCATTTGTGTCTAGCTTAACAAAAAAGCCTTCGTTTTTAAGCCTTCTGCAAAAATCAGCAAGGTCGTGTTGTATTGTTGGCTCACCTCCTGTAATTACAACACCATCAATAAAGCCCTTCCTCTCAAAAATGGCTTTTAAAATATCCTCTTCATTAAGGCTTGGGATACTGTTTTCTACAAGCTCTTTATTCTGGCAAAATGGGCACCTCATATTACAACCACCTGTAAATATTACAGATGACACCTTTTCTGGATAATCTATTAAAGACACGCCCTGAAAACCTTTTATTTTCAAATCTTATATTCCTTCCTCTCGGAAAACTCCTCCTGCTTTCCATCATTCCATTGCTGAACAGGTCTATAATAGCCAACAACCCTTGAATAGACCTCACATTTTGTATTGCAAAGCCCATTGCCAGAGGATTTTGGACAGGTCCAATGCTTACCCC
This sequence comes from bacterium, assembly GCA_040753555.1. NCBI lineage: Bacteria > bacterium. The sequence goes on along the minus strand of JBFMDZ010000067.1, from coordinate 6,493 downwards.
TTATATACCCATGTATGGGACAAATGCTAAATGTTGGTGTAATAGTAAAATAGGGAAGGGAAAATCGTTCTGCAATCTTTTTAACAAGGACCTTGCACATATTGGGATTGTCTATTTTTTCTCCGATAAAGCCATGAAATACCGTCCCTCCTGTGTATAATGCCTGAAGCTGGTCTTGATGTAAAAGGGCAGAAAACAGGTCATCTGTCCAGCCTACAGGAAGATGGGTTGAATTTGTATAGAATGGCTTGTTTTCTCCTTTTGTAATAATATCTGGGTAATGCTCTTTATCAAGCATAGCAAGCCTGTATGCTGTTCCCTCTGCTGGCGTTGCCTCAATGTTATAGAGGTTGTCTGTTTCCTCCTGGAATTTCAAGATTTTCTCTCGCATAAACTTTAATGTTTTACAAGCAAGCTCCTTTCCTTGCTGGGTTGCAATATCAGACCCAATAAGATTAAAGGATGCCTCATTCATCCCAATCAGGCCAATGGTTGAGAAATGATTTTTCCAATAGCTCCCGAATCTCTCCTTTACAGACAAAAGGTAATGCCTTGCATAGGGATATAGCTCCTCATCCGTTAGCCTTTCAATTACCTTTCTCTTTATCTCAAGGCTTTCTCTTGCAATCTCCATAGTTTTTGCAAGCCTTTCAAAGAAATCTGCCTCATTGTGGTCTGCCTGGTATGCAATTCTTGGAAGGTTTATTGTAACAACACCAATTGAGCCTGTTAGGGGATTTGAACCAAATAAGCCTCCTCCCCTTTTTCTAAGCTCCCTGTTGTCCAATCTAAGTCGACAGCACATACTCCTTGCATCCTCAGGGTCCATATCAGAGTTTATGAAATTGGAGAAATAGGGAATGCCGTATTTTGAGGTTATCTCCCAGAGGGGGGCTAAATTTTCATCATCCCAATTGAAATCAGATGTAATATTATAGGTTGGAATGGGAAATGTAAAAATCCTTCCCTTTGCATCTCCAGAACCCATTACCTCACAGAATGCCCTGTTTATCATTAAAATCTCATGTTTAAATTCAGCATAAGTTGTATCTTGTGGCTTTCCTCCAATTATGACATATTCTTTAGAAAGGTTTCTTGGCGGTGTAACATCCATTGTTATATTTGTAAAAGGGGTTTGAAAGCCCGTCCTTGTTGGAATGTTCATATTAAAAACAAATTCCTGAATACATTGGCGGACATCTTTATAAGATAAGCCATCATAGCGGATAAATGGAGAAAGGAGGGTGTCAAAATTAGAAAACGCCTGCGCACCAGCTGCCTCTCCCTGCAGGGTATAGAAGAAATTGACAATCTGGCCTAGTGCACTTCTAAAGTGCTTTGGAGGCGAAGACTCAACCTTTCCAGATGCACCACCAAACCCCCTGATGAGCAAATCCTTAAGGTCCCATCCGCAGCAATAGACAGACAAAACACCAATGTCATGGATATGGATATCACCAGACATATGGGCATCCTTTATATTTTGTGGATATAGCTTTGAAAGCCAATAGTTGGATGTTACAAGGGAAAATATGTGGTTATTCAGCCCCTGCAAGGAATAGCTCATATTTGAATTCTCCCGAACCCTCCAATCCTGGTTTCCAAGATACTTATCAACCATAGAGACAGCATCAGAGAGAAGCTCCCTTGTTTGCCGTAGCTTTGCATGCTGTTCCCTGTAAAGGATATAAGCCTTTGCAACCTCTGTATAGCCATCCTCAACGAGCATCCTCTCAACAAGGTCCTGGACATTCTCTACAGTTGGAACCCTCTCTTCCTTATAAATAACAGAAAGGGCAGCAACCACCTGCCTTGTAATTTTTGATGCCTTTTTCCTATCAGGCTCTCCCACAGCCTTTGTTGCCTTAAAAACAGCCTCAGTTATCTTCTCAGCATTAAACTGAACAAGCCTTCCATCCCTCTTTCTAATACTTTTAATCATAGTAATTCCCCTCCTTTGCTACTTTGTGCCTTTTCATCGCTTTCTTCTAACTAGATAAACATATTTAAAAACTTTTTCAAAACCCCCATCTTCTTTTTCTGATATTCTTTTATCAGAGAAAAAGAAAGGGGTTCTTCCTTTATCCCATTACAATAATTGTCAACCAGACACAATGAGGCATAAGGTATCTCAAGCTCTTTTGCAATTGTTGCCTCTGATGCTAATGTCATTCCAACAACATCAGCTAGCGTCTTTAAAAACCTTATCTCTGCCTTTGTTTCAAGACGAGGACCTTTTGTCTGGACATAGACACCACCATCAATAGGGTTTATCCCACAAGACATAGCTTTATCTTTAATTAAAATCCTTATTTCTTCATCCAATCCTGGAAGGATATGGACTATTTTTTCATCATAGAGTGTTCTTGTATCCCATAAATTTATATAATCATCGGGGATTAAAAAGTCATCAGGTGTTATATTTTCCTTTAAAGAGCCAACAGAATTTATTGCAATAATACAGGATACGCCAAGGCTTTTTAAACCTAGTATATTCGCACAATGGTTTATCATATGTGGTGGAATTGTTTTATCCTTTCCATGCCGAGGAACAAAGACAATATCTTCCTTTATAAAAAGATGTGCCTTGCCCTTTTCTGTCTCTATCTCCTTTTCACAAAGAGGAGAAAAACCAATCTCATTTGGGCTAAATCCCATAATTATTGCTTTCATTTTATAACCTCAAGCTTACCAAAAATTTTATCTTTTACCATAAAAATATAAACATCCAAGGCTATGTTGTCAATATCCCAACAATTATTCCAAAAGAATAATGAATTACCAATTGTTTTTTTGTATAATATTTAAATGAAAAGGTCTTTTGGTAAAACCTGGTGGGGCAATGCCTGGGTGGAGGCAATGGAAAGGATTGACTACGATACAAATCGGCTTCCAAGGGGTAGAAGCTATGCCAATAATGACAGGGTTTCCTCAATTGAAATTAAGAATGGCAATGTCCTTGCCAGGGTTCAGGGTTCAATGCCAAGGCCATACCGGATAAAGATAGAGCTAAAGAGGTTCCAAAAGCCCCAAATAGACAAGATTAAGGCTTTAATTCCTTCTAATCCAGCAATTGGTGCTGAATTGGGTTTAGGAAGGCTCCCTGAGCAACTCCTTGAGCTCCTTAATCAACAAAAGATATACCTTCTGCCACAATCATGGAAGGATATAGATGCAGAATGTTCCTGTCCTGACTGGGCAAATCCATGCAAACATTTAGCAGCTGTTTATTATATTCTGGCTAATGAGATAGACAAAAACCCCTTTTTGTTATTTACTCTGCGCGGTATGGCACAAGAATCCTTTGCTGGCATCTTAGGACTTCCAACTCAACAATCCGCTCCTGAAGCAAAGAATGCCTTTATCCCCTGGTCAGAGATAAAGGCTGATGAAATCCCTCCTTTCCTTGAACCTCCTTCTCTATCCCTTCCTAATTTTCATCTTGAAAGGCTCTTTTCCTGCCTTGAGGAGAGACCCCTTTTTTATACAGGCCCGGGTAGTTTTAGAGATACGCTTCTTAAGGCAATAAAGGATGTTTCTAAAATAATAGAAGAAATTGAGATTAAAGAGGACAAGCCTCCCTTAAGCGACATAGCCTTCTTTTTATCCTATAAAAAAGATAAAACAGATTTCTTTATGCAGGGTGATAAAATCCCTCCTGAGGTAAAAGGTAAAAACCTTATGGTTAATCTACCCTTTATCCTGGAAGATAAAATAGCATTTAAAAGAAAAAGGTGTCAGGAAATATCAGCATCCCATCTCTTTGATTATTTCTCAAAATTGCCGCTGGTCCTGTCCTATAAAACTTCCCCTTCTTTTAGATTTCTCAATATCGCTACCTGTATTGGCATTGCCTTTATTAAGGCAAGCTCGTTTATACCTGAGATAGTAGAAAAGGAGGAGGGAAAATTCACCATCAGGTATGTGCCGGTAATACAGGGTGAGAAATGCGATGAGATTATCAATTACCTTAAGTCCATTATGCCAGCTAATATGTGTTTCAGGTATGACGACCACTTTATTATGTCAAAAGAGGGTATTGTTGATATATTAGCCTTGATTATTACCTCTTTCATCAACCAGTATAGCGGCCTGGCTGAATGGGTAAGGGAGGACAAGATTTTTCAAACCTTTTTAAAAGGGAAGATTTATAAACCTTTTGGTTTTGAAGAACAGCACACCTCAAAGGCAGTATCAAATTGGCTTACGAGGCTTTCCTTTAGAAAAAAGGATATATGCCCTGTAATAAGGATTGATTGTAAAAGAGGGAATAGGTTTATCTTAAGTATTGATGTGGAAAATAAAAAGGATAGCCTTGCTCCACCTATTTCCCTTGCAGAGGTCTTTAGAAAAGATGTAATATTCTCTTATCCTGCTTCAATTGTAATGCAGGATGTATCAAGCCAAATAATCATTGTTTCTGACTACATACCAGCACTTAAAAATGTTCTCCATAGCAAAGGAGAAACATCTGCTGCTATTACAGCAATTGAGCTGATGGATTTCTTAACCAGCACCCTGGATATCTTGAATATCCTTGGCATAAGGATAGTCATACCAAAGGAGTTAAAAAAGATTATTAGACCCCAGCTGGCAATAAAAACAGCGGTAAAGGGAGAGGTTGTTTCATATCTTTCTCTTGAGGGCATGCTCAATTTTTCCTGGGAAATAGCCATAGGCGATAAGAGCATTTCTAAAGAGGAATTTCTTAAGCTCGTCAAGTCTTCAAGTGGTATTGTCAGATTTAAGGATACTTATCTTATGCTTGAGCCTGAGAATGTCCAGAAGCTCCTTGATAAACTTAAAAAACCCATACCCAAAATGTCATCGTTTGAGGTAATTGCCTCCGGCCTTAGTGGTGAGTATGAAGGGGCATTATTTAATCCTGATGAGGCTTTAAAAAGGGTGATAGATGACATTAGAAAGATAGAAGATATACACCTTCCTTCTACACTAAATGCGAGTTTAAGACCCTATCAGGAGCGAGGATTTCGCTGGCTTTACAGTAATATGGATAAGGGTTTTGGCTCCTGTCTTGCGGATGATATGGGCCTTGGTAAAACTATTCAGGTAATATCACTTATTTTGAAACTCAAAGAGGAAAACAGGCTTTCTGCTCCAGCACTTGTTATCTGCCCTACCACACTGGTAGGAAATTGGCAGAAGGAATGTGAAAGATTTGCACCCTCTCTTAAAACCTGGATTTATCACGGCACAGCCAGGGAATTTTCTACTGATAATTGTGATGTCTTTATCACCACCTATGGTCTGGTGAGGCGCGACAGGGAGAAATTTGAAAAGGCTAAATGGTCCCTGGTAGTGATTGATGAGGCACAGAATATTAAAAATCCTGAAGCAGACCAGACTAAGGCAATTAAATCAATCAAGGCAGACTCTTCTATCGCTATGACAGGGACACCTGTTGAAAACAGGCTTTCTGAATTATGGAGCATCTTTGATTTTATAAATAGGGGTTATTTGGGAGGGCTTTTGAAATTTAAAGGAAACATTGCCATACCCATAGAAAGATACAGGGATAGGGATAAGATTGAAAGGTTAAGGCTTATTACATCTCCATTTCTTTTAAGGAGGCTTAAGACAGATAAATCTATTATCCAGGACCTACCTGATAAAATAGTCTTTGACGAATATTGCTACCTTACTAAAGAGCAGGCCAGCCTTTATAAAGAGGTGGTAGATAAGACAATGAAAGTGATTCAAAAAAGCGAAGGCATAGAAAGAAAAGGGTTAATATTTAAACTAATCACCTCATTAAAACAGATATGCAATCATCCGGTGCATTACTCAAAAAGGGGTAAGATAATTAAGGAGCTTTCAGGTAAGACAGAAAAGACGATGGATATTATTGAAAGGATTAGGGATATAGGAGAAAAGGTCATTATTTTCACCCAATATAAAGAAATGGGAGACCTCCTTGATAAAGTGATAACTAATGATCTGCAGGAAGATATACTCTTTTTCCATGGAGGATTACCAAGGATAAAGAGGGATAAGATGATTGAAGATTTCCAGGCATCTCCCTCAAAGGGGATAATGATTCTATCGCTTAAGGCAGGAGGAACAGGCTTAAATCTTACCTCTGCCACAAATGTTATCCATTATGACCTGTGGTGGAATCCAGCAGTAGAGGCGCAGGCAACAGATAGAACTTACCGCATAGGCCAGGAGAGAAATGTAATTGTTCATCGGCTCATAACAATAGGCACATTTGAAGAAAAGATAGATGAGATTATAAAATCAAAGAAGGAGCTGGCTGATTTAACTGTATCCGTAGGAGAACAATGGCTCACAGAGCTTTCGGACAAGGAGCTAAAGAATATATTTAGCCTTAAGTAATAATTATTTGGTAACTATTCAGTCATTACAGAGAGAAACGGAGAATGGATGAATTGGAGAGAGGGAGAAGGGGAGAAAGGGAGAATCTTAAGAAGGGGAGAAATTTCTCCGTTTCACAGAAAAAGGGGAGAATGGG
>JBFMDZ010000066.1 GCA_040753555.1 bacterium | reverse complement strand
AGGGACCACCTGATCCTGTAGATAAAATTCCATCATCTGGCTCAATAACCTCACCACCTCCAGAGATAAGTAAAAGATTTTCTTTATCACAGACAACAAGCATTGCCTCAAGCCTCCTTAAATATTTATCCATTCTCCATTCCTTTGCAAGCTCAACAGCCGCCCTTTGCAGATTTCCTTTGTATTCCTTTATCTTTCCCTCAAACCTTTCAACCAATGTAAAGGCATCAGCCACAGAGCCAGAAAAACCAGCCAAAACCTTTCCCTCATATATCCTCCTTATCTTTTTTGCCTTGTGTTTTATGATTGTATTTTCCAATGAAACCTGACCATCTCCACCAATGGCTACCTTTCCATCCTTTTTTACAGCAATAATTGTTGTCCCTTTCACATTTTAAATTATAAACTTTCTTTTTGTTTTTGTAAAGCCAATAAAATCCTTTATGATAGATGCTTAAGTTTGCCCATACATCTTTTCAATAAGTCTTTGTAAAGTAAAAGGTCTTCTTTGGTAAAGATAAATAACTCCTTAATGTTTCCTTTTCCCAATAAAGAGAAAAAGAACATCCCAGAAATACACATTAAAACATTTGTGAGCAGGGTAGACAATGCCGCTCCCATAAGTTTATAATGGGGAATAAGAATAATACAAGCCATAATGTTCACAAATGTTAGAAAAAGAGAGATATAGGATGCCAATAAAAATTTCTTATGCCTTATAACTAAACCATTAACACTTTGACCAATAGAATAAATTACCATTCCTGGAATAAGGATTATCAACGATGGTATAGCAGGCAGGAATTGCCTTCCTCCAAAGATTAAAACAAAAAATTTTGCTCCTATTCCAATGATTATTCCACCAACAATTGCCAAAAGTAATGTATGGCGGCAGACTAAGGCGGTTAATCTTCTTGCCTCTTTTTCATCACAAGATGCTACCTTTGGCCAAAGCACAGTACTTGTAGAGTAAGGGATAAGCAGTAAAAGCTCAGAAATAGCAAGAGAAACAGAAAATAACCCTACATCCTTCACGCTTAAGTAATAATTAATGAGAAATAGATTTACTCTACTCCGCAAGAATGAGGCAATACATCCTATATGTAGTTTTAATCCATCTTTTAAGGTTTCTTTTAAGAGGGAAAAATTAATCTGCCATTTTTCTTTTTTTGTAATGCGAGATACTAGATATATCCCTAAAATTCCCGAGAAGATAATAGCTAATCCTCCTCCTATGATTGCCCCCCATACCTCTAATTTTAAGATAAAAACAAGGGCTACAACAAGTAGCATTCCCAAAATTTTCCATAAAAGAAAAACAAGGTTATAATCACGGATATTATAGGTTCCTTGCAATATGGCTGAGAAATAATAAATTGTCATAATAAAAGGGGTAAGGGGCATAGTTACTAAAAGATAAACCCCTTTCATTCCAGGATAAAACCATTCTTTAAAGAAAATAAATGTAGGTATGAAGAAAAGGATTGAAAGCCCACCCAATATTCCTGTAAAAAGCAAGGAGTTAGCGCCAAAGTTTCCAATTTTATATCCTCCCTTTCCAATATAATGGACATAGGAAGCGGGAAGGGATAGATAAAATAGATTAAAGAATAGCTCGGGATAAAGAAGGGTTAATGTAACTATTCCATTTCCTTCTGGCCCTAATATATGGGCGATTATCATCCCTCTAATAGCAGCACAAAAAAGACCAATTATTTGGCATCCTAATGTCGCCGATCCCCATTTTGCAAAGCTCATTTGGATAAAGCCTCTTTGAAAAGCTCAATGTATCTATTGCAAGCTACCTCCCAATCGGTATATTTTATTATCCAATCGTAAGAATCTTTTCCGATTCTTACCCTTAATTTTTCATCTGTTGCCAATTCACATAGTTTAAGGAATATATCATCCTCTGTTTTTGTATTTACTACGGGTGGAAGTCCACCATAAAAGAAATCTTTATACTCTGGATTAAAGTAAGCAAAAACAGGTGTTCCACACGCCATAGATTCTACTGTCGCTATGCCAAATGCACCTACATTAAACTGATCAGCCACTATATCTGCTACATTATAGTAGAATCCCAACTTAAACCTTTCCATAGGTGCCATCCAAATCACATTTTCTCCTATTCCCAGTCCCTCTACCAGCCTTTTACTCTCTTCCAAATCCCAACCCTTCTCTATTGCTATTAGTTTAGCATTTGTCTTTGTTGAGACAAGAAATCTCGCAAAGGCCTTAAACAGCTTATCATTGTCCTTACAGTCTTTAATATCTTTGTCCTTCCAGCATTGCCTTGTGGGATGAAAGATAAGAAGAGAACAATCTAGATCTTTCTTTATCCTTTCTTTTTCTCTTTTTCTTTCCAGCCCTTCCATTGGTTTAAAGATAGTTGTATCCATTATGTGCTGGTAACATCTTAATCTCTTAAGCCCTAATCTCTTGGCAGTCTCTATCTGATGAGGCAAAATTAAAACAAAAGATGCCTTCTTTAAAGCAGCTCTTAGGCTATGTTTAATAAAAAAAGAAAGCAATCTTCTTTTGTAATTTAAGTATCTTTTAGGGTCTCCTGACCATCCTTGAGTTGCTAATTGGTCAAGATCGCTACCATAACTTAAAAATATGAAAGGCTTTTTTGCCCAATATGCAAAGATTGGAGCAAATCCCGAGCATACTATAAGCTCATACCCCTTTAAAAAATTTATTATTTCTATTAAGCTAAATGGATTCTTGAGAATACTGGAAGAAATTACCTTCTGATGAATCCAAAAAGAATAATCTGCTTTGGACCTTAAAAGAGGATCATTAGCATTTGGAAGATCACCACCCTTTATTTCAGCATTAACATCAAAGAGTAGCTCTGCATCTATCCCCTTCTTTCGCAGAAAAGATACCAAGCAATAGGGAATGTTTTGAATATTGTAGGGGTCAAAGAATAAGATTTTCATTTAAATGGAATATCTTTTTTGTTCCTTATCAAAAATAAACAAGATTTACTTTGTCTTTTTCTATTTCAACCTTACCCACTACTGAAACAGGGCTACCAAAAGCAATAGAATAGGGAGGGATATCTTTATTGACAAAACTATTTGCTCCGATTAAACTGTGTTCTCCTATATTAATCCCTTTATTTACTATACTCAAACTGCCTATATAACAACAGTCTCCAATTACAACAGAGTCATATTCATACTTTGCTCCTCCTCTAGTTAGACACCATTTTATAGAATCATGGGTATAAATTTGGACTCCAGATGAGATATTGCAATAGCTACCAATTTTTAAACCTCCGGAGCCATCAAGGATGGTAAATGGACCTATCCATGTGTTCTCCCCAACCCTTACATCCCCCATAACTATAGAGCTGTCATAAATACTGCTTTCTTTACCAAATCCTAAGTATTCCGCCCTTTCCCAGCGATCAAACAGCTCTTCATTAAACGGAAGAGCACGATTCCACCTTTTCTTTATCTCTTCCCGCAATACCTTATGAAGCTCAAATATTTCTTTATCTTTAGGAATTTCTAATTTCCAAGCATCTTTCCACATCATCCTATTATCTCCTTAATCCACAAAACAACAAATTCCTGTTCTTCCTTTCCCATCGATGTATAAACATTAACCCCTTTAGGTTTAAATTGAACCTTTCTATTTTTAGCTCTATTATTCTCTTTAATGTGCTCATAGCATAAAATTTTTCAGCCACCATTCAAAACATCGCTAAAAAGTAAATTGCCTAATCCATTCTCTAAAAACTATATCAACCATGAAATATGTATTACCAACCTTATCTATATGTCCATCAGCAATCAGTAGCTCTAATGTTCTTTGTACACTTGAAGGATAACCAAGCTCATTTTTACTTAATATCTCTTTTGATAATAAATTGTTACCGCCACGATGAGCAATTGTTTGTAATAATTGTCTTTTGGTAGTAATTAATCTATTCCAGTGTTCACGGAAATTTTGATCGTATTGTTTCAACAATTCTTTAAATACTATGCCTATATCTTTTTCATTAGCCCCCTTTTTTTGAATAACCGCATAATCCCATAATTCATGGGATAACATTTGGATATAATATGGGATATTTTCTGACATTTCAATAATTTTTGCTACTGCGATTTTTGATATTTTTATTCCTGTATTGCAAAATTTTTTATAAATAAATTTTTTAATTATTTCTTCTGGAATTCTTTCAAGATACATTACTGGACCCATTCTATAAAATGGTCGATCGGGTGAGGTTGCCATATCAACTAGAATATGTCTTCTAGAACCGGCAAATATATATCCAACATTACGTTGATGCTGGATAGCTGAGCGTAAAACACCTTCAATATGCCTTCCGTTTAATTTCAGTATTTCTTGGAATTCATCAAATACAATTACTAATCTTTCTCTTTTAGTAATTTTTGCAGGGAGTTCATATATTTTTGATGCAATCATCTCTAAATTTTCATCTAGAGATTTATATCCTAATGTTAATGCAGGATTTCCTTTATCATCAACATTTAACTCAAATTTTATACCAGAAAGTATTTTTTTAGTAAATTCATATATTTTATTTATTGTAGTAAATTCTTTTATTAAAGCATTTAAATAAGTATTCAGGAATTTCTTATAAGTAGAAATACCCTCTATATCAAGATAAACTGTTCTTATATTCTGCCTTCTAATTTCCTCCAAAACGGTCTTTATGAGAGAGGTTTTTCCAAATCTTCTTGGGGAAATTAAAAATATTTTTTGAGAATCCAACAAATCATTTGATAATTTTTTAATTTCTTTTTCTCGGTTGCAAAAATTATCCCCGGTCACTACTTCGCCATATATAAAAGGGTTTTCCATTTTTTATCCTTCTAATTATACATTATTGCATTACGCATAAAAGTATAACACAAAATTTTATTTTGTTAAAATAAAATGTATCTATTCACCTTTTGTAAGTTGTATTTTTATGTATATTAGGTTGTAAAAACTTAAAAAACCTGAATAGTTACAATAAAATACACAATTCTTCCTGCTTCCCATAAACAGAACTTTGTTTATCTTTGTCATATTATAAGCTTCTCATAATTTCCCTCATACACTCCACCACATATTCCTGTTCTTCTTTAGTCATTGATGGATATATAGGAAGAAGAATAGTATTTTTTGTTATCCTTTCTGTCATTGGAAGCCTTGGCATATTTCCTCGTTTTATATAGCACTCTTCCATATGAATTGCCATAATTCCCCTCCTTGTGGCTATTTTCTTTTCAAGAAGCCTTTCCATAAGCATATCCCTTGATATAGGAGACAAATCAAGTATCTCAATCCAATAAGATTGGTAGTTATGATATATATAATCGGGAATTTTAGGAATCCTAATGACCTTTATTTCTGAAAGAACCTTATTATAAAACTCAGCAATCTCCCTTCTCTTTTCAAGGATAAACGGAAGTTTTTCAAGTTGAGCAATACCCATTGCAGCCTGTATATCTGTCATCCTATAATTATATTCAATTTCAATATATGATTCTACAATTACTTTATTAGCCTTATGCCTTTCAAGGTCAGAGACTGACATTCCATGGTGGCGAAACCTTCTCAATCTTTCAGCTATCTCTTTGTCATCAGTGGTAATCATACCACCTTCACCTGTTGTAATTATCTTTCTTGGATGAAAACTAAAGCAGGCAATGTTTCCATATCCTCCTATTCTTTTTCCTTTATATTCAGAGCCAATAGCACAAGCTGCATCTTCAATTACCTTTAATTCATATCTGTCAGCTATATTTTTAATAGCATCCAGATCAGCAGGTAGTCCCATTTGGTGAACAGGCATTATTACCTTTGTTTTTTCAGTAATCTTTTCTTCTATTTTTTGAGGGTCAATATTACAGGTTTCAAGGTCTATATCTACAAAAACAGGGGTTGCACCACAATGGACTACGGCATTTGCCGTGGCAATAAAGGAAAGGGAAGGAACGATTACTTCGTCTTGAAAAGAAACCCCAGAGACAGCAAGGGCAGAATGCAAGGCGGTTGTGCAAGAGGTTACTGCCACAGCATACCTTGAACCAACATATTCGGCAAATTTCTCTTCAAACTCAGCTACCCTAGGACCTTGAGATACCCAACCAGAAAGGATTGCCTCTTTTGCCGCTAATGCCTCCTCGTCTCCTAGAAATGGTTTTGAAATAGGTAATATCTTATTTATCTCTTCCATCTTTTATACCGAATATAAGCAATTCCTTCCTTCTCAACATCTTCTTTTCTAAAACAATTCCTTCCATCCACAAATGCCTTTACCCCTTTTTCTTTTAATCGGCTCCAATCAAGCATTAAAAATGGCTTATGCCCGGTTACCAGGATAACCGCATCCATAGAATCATTGCTATATATATCACTATACCCAAATCCCTTTTGGATGATTTCATTAGGAGTGTAAAATGGATCGTAAAGAAAAACCTTTACCTTTCTTGTTTTAAGGGCTCTATCTACAAGGTATGCAGGAGAATTGATATCCTCTTTCACCCCTGGTCTAAATCCCAAACCAAGAAGCAATACATTTAGGTTGGTAAGCTCTCCAAAATAGCCTTCAAGAGAGTTTATGATATACTCTGATTGGTCATCATTAATTCTTCTTGCCATCTTGGCCAATGATTGACTTATGCCCCTTTGTTCTGCATCATTAATCAAAAAATAGGGATAAACAGGTGTACAATGACCTCCAACACCTATCCCTGGCTCAAGTAGATATGTCTCTTTGTCTGTATTTGCAGATTGAATTATCTTTAATATATCAAGGCCAAGCTCATCGCAATATCGGGCCATCTCATTAATCAATGCTATATTTACATCCCTATAGATCATTCCCATAAGCTTAACCATCTCGGCATTTTCTAAAGAACCTACATCTATTACACAATCAACTATTGATTTATAAAAATCTATCCCTTTTTTTAATGATAATGGACCTAATCCTCCTACAACCTTTGGGGTTTTATTTAATCTTTCCATTACCATCAATGATTTTACCCTCTCAGGACTAAAGATAAGATAAAAATCCTCTTCGGCCTTCAAACCATTGCTTTCTAGGATTGGCTTAAGAATATTCCTTGTTGTCCCAACAGGAAGCGTGGTTTCAAAGCTAATAAGAACCTTCTTTTTCATACATTTGCTTAATCTTTGGGCTACATCCTTTATTCCTATAAGGTCTGCACGATTATAATTATCCAATAAAACAGGAACTATTACTATTACCACATCAGCGATTGAAACAGCTTCTTTTAAATCTAATGTTGCCCTTAGAAGACCTCTTTTTACAACATCATTCAGAATTCCTTCTATCCCTGGCTCATCTATGGGCATCTCTCCATTATTAATCATTTCAACAGTTTTTGGATTTATATCAACGCCTATCACATTCCATCCCTTAGAAGCCGCATTAACTGCTAACGGAAATCCCATTTTACCACATCCTATAACAGAAAGATTCATAGTAGTTTGAAATGTTCATAGGTTAGCCTGAGCCCTTCCATCAGGTTAACCTTAGGATTATATCCTAAAACCCTCACTGCCCTATCAATATTTGGAATCCTTATAAGAATTTCACTCCTTTCTACCTCCCTAAAAATAATGGGAATATCATAGCCAACAACATAAGAGATAAGCCTTGCCAACCAAAGGATAGTACAGGTCTCTTTTGGATTCCCAATATTAAATGTAGATGGTTCTTCTATTGTCTCATCCTCAACCAGTCTTTCTATGGCATCAATACAGTCACTGATATAACACCATGCCCTTATAGGGCTTCCATCTCCATATATAACAATTGGCTCTTTTTGGACAACAGCTCTAAAGAAATTGCTAATAGCACCCTCACCTGTCTGTCTTGGTCCATATATATTAAATGGTCTAACAGAAAATCCCTTAAAGCCATATTTCTTTCCATAGCTAAGGGTCAATTGTTCACTAGCAAGCTTACTTACAGCATATGTCCACCTATAATCATTAATAGGTCCTATACAATGATTTGAATCTTCACTAACATTATAGGCATCTCTTCCATATACCTCACTGGTTGAGAAATCAATAACCTTCTTAATCCTTAACTCCTTACAACATTCAAGAAGATTAGTAGTTCCAAGAATGTTTACTTTAAGGGTTTTAGTAGGATTTTTATAATAGCTTGAAACACCTGCAATGGCTGCTAAATGGACTACATAATCACAATCCTTCATTGCAAGGAAAAGCCCTTCTTTATCCAAAACATCCCCCTCTATAAATTTTACATTTGGATGGTCTTTTAATTCCGGGATATACTTCAAAGAATCTCTTCTTAGATTGTCAAATATAACAATTTTATGTCTTTTATATAATCTCTCAACTAAATGGCTTCCAATAAAACCTGCACCACCGGTAATCAGAATATTTTTTTTCTTTATTTCCATTTGTTGAAGAATTCTCCTATTGCCATTGCGATATATTCAATATCATCATCGCTTAACTCAGGATAAATTGGTAATGATAAAATTTCTTTACTTATCTTTTCTGCCTCAGGAAAATCTCCCTCTTTATAGCCATAATGCTTACAGGCTTCTTGTAGATGTATAGGGATTTTATAATGGATACCTGTAGCTATGCCTTTATTACTCAGATATTCCTGAAACTCATCCCTTTCCCTTGTCCTTACTACATAAAGATGCCAGACATGCCTTCTATTACTTACTTCTTTTGGCAGTTTTAATGGGGTGTCCTGAAGCAAGTGAGTATATCTTTTAGCAATCTCTTGGCGCCTTTTATTATAATCATCAAGGTGTTTTAGTTTTATTCTCAATATTGCTGCCTGGATTTCATCAAGTCTATAATTATACCCAATAATAGAGTGTTCATACTTGCTCTTATGTCCATGGTTTCTATAAAGCCTTACCTTCTCTGCCATTTCTGGACTATTGGTAGTAACCATTCCTCCCTCTCCATATCCTCCAAGGTTTTTTGTAAAATAGAAGCTAAAGCATCCTATATCTCCTATGCTTCCACATTTTCTTCCATAATATTCCCCTCCATGTGCCTGACAGGCATCTTCTATGACTTTCAAGCCATACTTTGCTGCAATCTCCGAAATAGGATTCATCTCTGCGGCTTGTCCATACATATGTATTGGAATGATAGCCTTTGTCTTTGAGCTTATCCTTTCTTCTATTAGAGAGGGATCAATCGTATAGATAAAAGGGTCTATATCAACAAAGACAGGTCTTGCTCCAAGGTAGGCAATTGCCTCTGTGGTAGCAAAAAATGTATGGGGCGATGTAATTACCTCATCACCCTCTTTAATATCCCCTGCAAGTAATGCCAGGTGAAGGGCATCTGTTCCTGAACCAACACCAATTGCATATTTTGTCCCACAATAAGCAGCAAACTCCTCCTCTAAAGCAGAAACATTTGGTCCAAGAAAGAGGTTCATCTTAGAAAATACTTCTTCAATAGCCAGCATTGCCTCTTCCTTTATGGGAAGAAAACCTGCTTTAAGGTTCACCAATGGGATTTTCTTCATTTTCTTGTTTTAATCATCCTGGCGGGATTTCCTAGCCAGACCTGATGGGAAGGAACATCCTTTGTAACCACGCTTCCTGCTCCAATGATTGCCCCTTCTCCAATGTTTATATTTCCAAGGATTGTGGCATTGCTTCCAATGGATACATTGTTTTCTATTATAGTTTTAACAAACCTTTCTTTCCAATCCTCCTCTCTTTCTATCTCTCCATTAGGATTTGTTGCTTTGGGATAGTTGTCGTTTATAAACATAACGCCATGGCCAATGAAACAATTATCTCCAATGCTTACCCCCTCACAAATAAAGGTATGGGAGGATATCTTGCAATTTTTTCCAATTATAGCATTTTTCTGGACCTCAACAAATGCACCTATCTTTGTATTATCTCCTATCTCGCATCCATAAAGGTTTATAAATTTTGAAAGCCATACATTCTTTCCTAGTTTTACATCATTTGATATACATAAATATTCCTTCATAATCTTACCAATCTTCCTTTATTTCTCAAGGATTCATTTGATGCCTCTAGCATCTTTATAACCCTTAACCCTGCATACCCATCGTTAATGGGTGTTTTATCATTCAATATACAATCAATAAAATATTCTGTCTCTAGCTTTAAAGCCTCAACATTCTCTATCTTTGGCGCCCACATATCGCCAGAGCGATACTTTGCCAATAGATTATAAACCCCTTCTTTCGTTGTAATCTCAACCCCCCTGTCATATACTTTAATCTTCTCATCTAATTCCAAATCATTCCATGTCAACATCTTCTTTTCTCCACCTATTAAGGTCATTCTAATTTTAACAGGAGACAACCAATTAACATTAAAATGAGCAACCAGGTTGCTATCAAAATATATGGTAACATATGCCACATCTTCTAAACCTCTATTGAAATGCTCTGCCCCATGGCTACAGATTCCAGAAGGTCTTTCCTTTATGACATAATCCATTATGGCAAAATCATGTGGAGCTAAATCCCAAATTACATTGATATCATGCTGGAAAAGCCCAAGGTTTATTCTGGTTGAATCGTAGTAATAAAGCCTTCCCAATATATTATCATCAACAATCTCCCTTATCTTTCTTACAGCAGGTGTAAAAAGGAATGTATGGTCTACCATAATCTTAAGATTCCTTTTCTCTGCCAGTTCTATCAGCTCCTCTCCCTCAGAAGACTTGGATGTAAATGGCTTTTCCACAAAGATATGTTTTCCATTAAGGAGAGCTTTTTTAGCCAGTTCATAATGGGTAAAGACAGGGGTAACAATTGCTACCGCATCAATATTTGGTGAAGCTATAATTTCATTATAATCTTTTTCTATTTTAATATTATGATATGCCTTACAAGCCCTATTTCTCGCTTCCTGGTTCATATCACAGATAGCAATAATCTTAACTACTTCATTTGTAATAAAATTTCTGGTAACATTAGGTCCCCAATATCCATAACCCACTATACCTAAATTTATCATTTTTCTCTATTCTCTTTCATAAAGAATGATGTCTAATATATAATGGCAAAGGTATTGGTGGATTGTCTCAACTGGGCCATATCTATCTTTTGGAACATAAAAATTGATATTCCCCATTGAACTTAAAGGATTATTCTCATCAAAACCTGAAAGGGTTATGACAGAGCAACCCTTATTTAAAGCCGCATCAACACCCCTTATAATGTTTTCAGACTTCCCAGAGCTACTAATGGCAAAGAGGATATCATTTTTGTTGGCAAACATTAAAAGGGGTTTTTCAAAGACATATTTATAACCAACGTCATTACTTATGCAGGTTAAAAGGGAGCTATCATTAAAGGCAAATGCCTTTATTCCTCCATTTTTCCAGAAATCAATTGCCATATGGCTTGCAATGGCCGCACTTCCGCCATTGCCAATAAAGAATATCTTATTATCTTTTCTTTCTTTAATGATTTTACAAGCAAGCTCAATCCCATAAAAGAGGGCTAATCTATTTCCCTCTTTATCAGAAACCCTTATTAAACCAAGTAGCTCTATAAATTCCTT